>NZ_QQWY01000007.1:0-155541 GCF_003950455.1 Sphingomonas sp. ABOLE | reverse complement strand
AATCGTCTCTTTATGGACATCGAGACCGACAAACTTGCTGATCGACATTGTCCTTCTCCTTCCTGACAAGCTGAGCTTACGCCCCACCTGCCTCGAAGCGCGAGGCGAATGACGGTCATTGGGTCTAAGATCGGCGAACTGACGCTGGCGAATGATTTTTGGCCGGTGCGCTCGGTAAGGCAGGTCTGTTGCCGAGCGCAAAGCGATGATCGACCGTGGTCATGCGCTGCCGCTGACGGCTCAGGCGGGCAGCTCGGGATCAGCCGGGGCAGCATCTACTATAAGCCGCGGGCGGTATCCGCAGCCGACCTGGCGATCATGCGACGGATCGACGAGTTGCACCTGCTCTACCCGTTTGCCGGCAGCCGGATGCTGCGCGATCTGCTTCGGCAGGAGGGCGTTGCGGCGGGGCGGCTCCACGTGGTGAAGCGGATGGGGCTGGAGGCGCTCTACCGGTGCCCGAACACGTCGAAGCCGGCACCCGAGCACAAGGTCTATCCCTATCTGCTGCGCAATGTGGCGGTGATCCGGCCCAACCAGGTCTGGGCAACCGACATTACCTATGTGCCGATGGCACGCGGCTTCGTCTACCTCGTCGCCATCGTCGACTGGTTCAGCCGGCGGGTGCTGGCGTGGCGGGTATCGATCTCGCTCGATGCAGCGTTCTGCATCGAGGCGCTGGAGGAGGCGCTGGCGCGCCATGGCAAGCCGGCAATCTTCAACAGCGATCAGGGTTCGCAGTTCACCAGCTCCGCGTTCACCGCCGTCTTGCACCGCGAGAAGATCGCCATCAGCATGGACGGAAAGGGGCGCTGGCGTGACAATGTGTTCGTGGAGCGCCTCTGGCGCTCGGTGAAATACGAGGAGGTTTACCTCAACGCCTATGCCTCCGTCCCCGAGGCTCGCGCCGGCATCGGCCACTATCTCGGCTTCTACAATGCCGTCAGACCGCACTCCGCGCTTGGCGGCCGCACGCCTGACCAGATATACCTCGACCAGCCGCTACTCGCAGCGGCATGAACAACCAGCGGTGGTCCACTTATCCAAGCCGCGAGCATGTGCAGACAAACCGAGCCACCTCTGTCACTCCCAGTGGCAGTGCGACGAAGGCGGGCCAAGCATTTATCCGTTCATGGTAAGCGTACGCCGAAGGCCGCGGCGTAGTGGGATCAAGCGAAGATTTCGCGCTAAACAGCGCGCCCGTGCCACGGGAGCAGTTCGTCGAGGCGGCTGTTAGAGCCCTCGGCGATGCGGGCGAGGACGTCGACGAACCATGCGTGCGGGTCGACATGGTTTTCCTGCCCCTTTTCTTCGAAACCGGCCTTTCCTGAGCACACAAGGATGGTCGCGTATGGGGGTGCAGATATGTTTCGCTCGGAATGAGCGCTTTGGGCCGAACTCCCCATTTAAGGAAGGCCGCTCGAATGGCGGAAATGTCCCGGTCCCAGTCATGAGCGGACTGGCCGCTCATAGGCGAGTTGCTTTTCCAATTGAACGACATGGATGGGCGCATAGCCGATCGGCAGCTGTCAAAATTAGGAGTGAGCAGTTCGATGTAAGCCGACGTACGCGCGGTCGTGCCGGAATGGCGGCAGGTGGTCGCCAGCTGCCGGGAGCGAGCCCATTGGCGATGGCCCGCGACTGCATCGAAGAAAGGTGGAAAGGTTGAGCTTTCGGTGCGAATCAGACGCTCGCCAGCGCTTCACCAAGTTCGGATGCAAACGCCACTGACCCTAGAACAATCCGTGAAGTCCGCCGATTTCCAGCTACGGTTTTGCAGTAAATTTGCAGTCAATTGCACGTTTGTGCAACTATTCGGCAGCTAAGCGATTGAAATCGCTGGTGACCCCTACGGTTGCCGAGAAACGTATGTATCTATCTGTAGAAAAAGTATAATATTCTTATGGAGTTGCTTGATGCCATCAAAAGTACCATCATCATTCATATCATGTTCTGCCATCCGATGGGGCAGGGAGGGAGCCCAAAGGTTGGGCGGGACACAGGCCTGCACGCCTGACCTACTTGCCCCGGCTGCCCAGGTCGGCCCGTATCGCAGGGTACTCCGAGGGCGGCAGGTCTACCATCTTGGGCGCAGTGCGCATCCTGCGATGGCCAGCAGCAGGATGCCGACAAGATGCCAAGCGGCGGTTCGGTGTGAATCGGTGGCGGGTAGTGTGCGCATCGAATTTGCGGTCGTCAGCTCATAACCGGAGATCCGGTTTCCGGCGGCAAGGCGCCCCATTGCAGTCATGCCTCGGCCCGGCCCCCTGCCTGGCGAGCCGTTCCGCAGGCTCTGCGCGTTTGAGGTTTGGGAAACCTTTGATCCCCGTTGCAGCACCGCTGGACGGTCCAGCCGTTCGAGTTTCTCGCGGGTCGCGGCGTCCGCGTGCCAGTCGCCGCGATCGATTGCGTTCAGCATCGTCCGGATAAGGTTGATTCGCGCCGCCGGATTGTTGCGCGCGAAGAACCGGTCCAGGCGGGGTGGTTTGCACTTCCATGACCGACTCAAACCTCGACAGCCGCCGGGACCTCCACCGGTGTGCAATGGCTTGCCTCTGCGACTATCCGGCAGTATTTGCGAATCGATCGCAGGAGTCGCGGGCGCTTACCTCCCAGGCAGATAACCAGGGGCATCAATAGCGACATATGGTGGTAGGCTTGTCCCAACAGTCCGAGACCCTGCAACTCTTTCTTTCCTACCGATCCGAACTTCTGCGGCAGGCGAATCGTATCACGCGCGATCGCGCGCAGGCCGAGGATGTGCTTCAAGAAGCATGGCTGCGCTTTCGTGCCGCTCTTGCCGAGCGCCAGATGGATGAACCGCTCGGCTATCTCTCGCGGATCGTGCGCAACTTAGCGCTCGACAGCGCACGCCGCAGCGGTCTGGAGAGTCGGCTTTTCCAAACTGAAGGCGACGCGGATCCGCTGCAGGTGCCGAGCGAAACGCCATCGCAGGAAGCCGCCGTCATCTCCGGATTCGAGTTGCGCGCCGTGGAGAATGCGCTGGCGCGGATGCCCGAACGCATGCGGGCCGCGGTCCGGATGCACCGGATCGAGGGCATCAAGCTCAAGGACATCGCGAAGCAACTCGGGATATCGGTGACAAGCGCCCATGGCTTGGTCGCCGAGGGCGTTACCCGCTGCCGCGCAGCGCTCCGCGACAGGCAATAGGTGGTGGCGCCTGTCACCCACTCGAAAAAACCGACATCCGGATCGTCGAGCAGGTAAGAACCCTTCGATCGTGCGACGGGCGATTGGCCGCGGGCAATGAGGACGAGCTAATGGACAGCCGCAAGGAGGGCGAAGCACGGGAGGGCGACGCCATCGAGCAGGCCCGTGCCTACCGCGAGGCAACAGACTGGCTCATTCGTCTCGACGAGGAACCGGAATCGCCCGCGTTGCGGATCGCCTTCGCAGCGTGGCTCGCAGCCAGTCCCGCCAACGCGCAGGCCTGGGGCGATACCGCGCACGCGTCGGATGTCCTCTCGCTCGCGTTCGCGCCGTCTCCCAGGGTCGTACCAATCGAGCACGCTCTCGATCGCCGGCGCCAGCGGCACCGTCTCGTCCGAGGCCTGTTTGCGGGCGGCGCGGTGGCCGCCGCCGCGTGCATTCTGCTCTGGGCCGGACCAAGCCTCCTCACCAATTTGCGCGCCGACCATGTTGCGCCGACCGGCGAGGTGCGGACAATCCACCTCGCCGATGGCACGCTGGTCAAGCTGGCGCCGGGCGGTGCGCTGGCGGTCGACTATTCGGACGGGCAGCGCCATGTGCGACTGCTGCGCGGCAAGGCTTTTTTCGACGTCGTGCATGACCGGTCCCGGCCTTTCCGGATGGGCGCATCGGGCGCCACCGTCACTGTTCTGGGGACTGCCTTCGAGGTGCAGGCCCGGGAGGATGGCGTGGGCGTGGCGGTACGGCGGGGGAGGGTGCGTGTCGCCTGCGCTACTGCGGCACCCGACGCGATCCTGTCGGTCGGCCAATCGGCTGACATGGCGTGCGACGCCGGCAAGGCGCTGCGCGCCGATACCCCGCCCGAGCGGATCGCGAGCTGGATCGATGGCCAATATGTTGCGACTGACCGTCCGATCCGTGACGTCGTCGATGCGCTGCGGCCCTGGTACCGTGGGATCATCGTCGCGCGCGGCGAAGGCCTGGAGACGCGGCGCGTCACCGGCGTCTATGATCTCCGCCACCCCCAGGAGGCCCTCGCCGCGCTTGCTGCCGCCCATATGGTGCGCGTGACGCAGGTTACGCCCTGGATCACCATCGTCACCTCGGACTGAGCCCCCAAGCCTCCTCGAAAAAAACTCCGAAAAAACCTGAAGCCGATCCGTTGACTAAACAGAGGAATGCAAATGACTCGCATTTGCATTCCTCATAGGCAGAAGGATAGGGGTCAGCTTGGTGGTTTCCGGGGGTTCGTGGGCGCGGTCAAGGCGCCGGTCGATTATGGGGAGCGTCCTTCTGGCAGGCGCGGCGACGACCCTGTCGCCGGCTGCCGCCATGGGGCAGGCGCAGGTCGAGACACCGTCGCGCAGCTTCGACATCCCGGCGACGTCGTTGGCCGACGCGCTAGCAAGTTTCGGGCAGCAGTCGGGTCTCCAGATCAGTGTCGATGCCGCCATCGTGCGCGGCCTAAGCTCGCCCGGCGTGCGCGGCCGGCTTTCGATCGCCGAAGCGCTGCAGCGGCTGCTCGCGGGCAGTGGGTGCAGCTGGCATCTGTCGGGCAATCTCGTCACGCTCGAGCGCATTCAGGCCGCCGACGGCGGCGATGGACAGCAGTCCCCAATCGTCACCGAAGCGCTCAAGATCGAAGGCGCCGCCGGCGCGCAGGATACGGGCGCGGAGCGCGATGCCCGGCGGCACGACGCGGTTTTCGACCGCGACCTCTCTTCGGCATTCGCCGGCAAGGACGAGGTCGAGCGCTACAAGGGTGTCAACCCGGCCGACATTCTCAAGGGCATGGTCAACGTGTTCAGCGGCGACTCCCGCAACAGCGGTGCGCTCGATCCGAGCATTCGCGGCATTCAGGGCCCCGGCCGCGTGCCGGTCATCATCGACGGCACCGAACAGGCGTTGACAGTGTGGCGCGGCTATAACGGCGCCAGCAACCGCAACTATATCGATCCCAGCCTGATCGCCGGCGTCGAGGTGCTGAAGGGGCCGGTCTCGGCGCGCGGCGTCAACGCCTCGACCGGCGGCGCGGTGGTGATCAACACGCTCGACGTGGCCGACATCCTCAAGCCGGGGCGGAAATTCGGCATCGAGCTGCACCTTGAGGGCGGCAACAATGCGGTGTCGCCGCAGCTGCCGACCCTGCGCACCGGGCAGGACTATCGGACCATTGCGGGTTTCCCCGGCAGTCCGGGCACGCCGGGCCTGCCCAACTTTCCCTATAACGATCCCACCGTCCGCGTGCCGATCCACAAGGCGGCCGACAATGACGCCTTCTCGATGGGCGACAAGGCGGTGCGGCTCGCGGCGGCCGGGCGCCTCGGCGATTTCGACCTGATCGCCGCCTATGCCTATCGTCAGCGCGGCAACTATTATTCGGGCGAAAACGGCGCGGGCTATTATCAGCAATCCGGGCTCGAGCTGGCGCCGGACACCTATGTCCGGCTGCTGGGGCTGAACTACAAGCCCGGTGAAGAGGTGCCCAACACCTCCAGCGAAATGGAGTCCTGGCTGGCCAAGGGCACCTGGCACATCGCCGCCGACCAATATCTCCAGCTGGGCTTCCGCGACAGCAAGTCGACCTATGGCGAGATCATCCCCTCGCGGATCATCTCTACCTCGACCTCCACCTTCGGCAACATCCAATGGCCGCTGAGCAAGGTCCACGCCCAGGCCTATAATGCTGAGTACAAGTGGCAGCCGGACAGCAAATGGATCGACCTGAAGGCTAGCCTGTGGGGGACGCACACCGTCAGCGACACCTATAGCGCCGGCGGCTTCCCCAACGCCGCTTCCACGGTCGATCCCATCCTCATCAACACGGCGCTGGGCAACAGCCACAATGATCGCATCGGCTTTACCGCCAGCAATCAGGTGAAGCTCAGCCGCCGCCTCGACGTGATGCTCGAGGGGAGCTGGCAGCACGAGAAGCTCAGCTCGGAGGACCAGTATAGCGACGCGATCGCCAATGGCTGGCGGCAATATCCCCGGGCCGGGCGGCGCGAGGAATATCGCCTCCATCTGCGCGGCGACTGGCGCCCGACCAGCTTCCTGAAGCTCAATGCCGGCGTTACCTATTCGGGCTATTGGGCCCATGACGATTTCCTCGACGACCTGCTGCAGATTCGCGGCGGTTCCATCGGGCAGTCGATCATCTCGGGCTACAATGCGAGCTATCAGACTACCGAGACGGGGGCGGCGGCGTACGAGGCCTGGCTGCGAACCCAGTTCACCAATCAGAACATCATCCAGCGTCGACTGGCGGCCTATATCGCCAATCCGGTGCCGTTCACCGTCACCCACAATGCCGTCTGGTCGCCCGATGCGCAGGGCGATTTCCGGCGCGCCGACAATCCTTGCATCAACGGCTCGCTGACTGCGATGTCCAATTATGTCGCGGGTTCGTGCGCGATGACGCCGGTCATGACAGACGCCGCCGTGACGCAGTCCGCCGACAAGCGCGCCCACGACTGGGCGCCGAACGCCTCGGCCACCGTCTATTTCAGCGGCGCGAGCAGGGCCTATCTCCGCTACGCCGAGGCGTATCGATTCCCCAGCATCTTCGAGAGCACGATCGGCTTCTCGGCGTCGCTCAACCCGACCCAGGTGCTGAAGCCCGAGCATATGTATGCGATCGAGGCGGGGTTCGTGCAGGATCTGAAGAGGGTCTTCGGCCTCAACGACGCCGACCAGCGCGCCGATATCAAGCTCACCTGGTATAACAACCTCACCAGGGACGTGATCGAGCGCTCGACGCAGCTCCTGTTCTTCAATCTCGACCGGCAGGAGATCCAGGGTCTCGAGCTGCAGGCCCGCTATGACAATGGCCGGTTCTTCACCGAACTGGGCGCGGCGCACATGACGAAGAACAAGGTGTGCGACGAAAGCTTCGCCATCGAGCAGGATCCGGTGCAGGGCCGCGTTCCCAACTGCGTCAAATACGGCTTCGTCTCGAGCTACCTGCTCACCCAGGCGACGCCCGAGGACCAGATCAACTGGAGCCTGGGCGGACGCTTCCTCCGGAAGCGGCTGGAGGTCGGCAGCCGCCTGACCTGGTACAGCGGCTACGATAATCCGCAGCTCGACGCGTTCATCAGCGGCCCGGTCGCCGATCGCATCAGCGGCTATGGTCTCAACGTCCCCTATAGCTGGGGCGAGATCCTGACCGTCGACGCCTATGTGAAGTTTCGGCTCAATGATCGCTACTCGGCCGAGCTGGTCGCGACCAACCTCAACGACCGCTATTATCTCGACCCGCTGTCGCGGTCCCTCATGCCGGCCCCAGGCCGGACAGTCCGGCTCAGCCTCACGGGCCGGTTCTGATGACGGAGATTCAGGGCCGCCGCCCATCCCGACAAACCCTGCAAGACCTGTGGGATGGCGACGCGCCCTGGAAGAAGGCGCCTGAAGGTTCAGGCGCTCCAACTGCAGGAGCACTATCATGAAGATCGTACATCGCAAGGCGCTTGCGGCCGCCGCCGTCGCATCGCTTGCCTGGTGCAGCGCTGCCAATGCGCAGATCGTCGGGGTATCGACCGACACGAGCAAGGTCGTGGTCGGCACCAGCACGGTCAATGGCGGTCCGCACGCCTCGGGCCGTCCGGGCATCGCCGTCCCGTCGACGGGCCTCGGCCGCCTCGTCGACTTCCAGGGCCTCCAGTCCTCGGTAAGCGTCGACGCCAACGCGGTCTCGACCGTAAACGCGCCATCGGACGCACCATCGAACCACAGCAGCCTGGGCGTGTTCCACTTCGCCAAGGTCGGCACCGCCAACCTCTATTTCGGCGAATGGGCGCAGACGTCGAGCGTCGGCGACGGCACGCACACCGTCTATTATGCCGGTGACAGCGCCGGTACGACCGTACCCACCAGTGGCACGGCAACCTACTCGGTCAAGGGCATCAGCGATTATGCGAACAAGGGCCTGCTGACCGGCACGTTCACCGCGAATTTCGGCGCGGCGACGCTCACCGGCAGCATCGCCAATGCCGGCACCGGCTTCGGCGTGAACATTGGTACCGCCGACATCGATGGCACCAACATCATCGGTGGCGGCGACGCGACCGCAACCCAGTCCGGGGTGCAGGTTGCCTCGGGAGGCCAGGTCAGCGGCCGCTTCTACGGCAGCAACGCCGCGGCGCTTGCTGGCGTCGTCGCGTTCGGTAGCCGCCAGTATGACACGGCCTTCGGTGGCACCAAGAACTGACCTTCCCCGTCGGTTCCGCCATTCGGGCGAGGGGATCTTCGGATCCCCTCGTTTCCCTTCGCTTGCAACGAGCGTTCCTTCGACCGCCAACGGAAAGCCTTTCGGCCGTGCAGCGCGTACCTTCGCTTCTTCGACAGCGCCTTGCCGGTGCGCTGCTCGTGACTAGTGCGGCCATCGCGGCGGGAGGAACTGCCCGCGCCCAGACCATCGGTGGTGACGACACGCGCCTGCGCCTCGACCAGAGCATTGATCGACGCTCCGACGCTGCCGAGCTACAGCTGCTGGAAGGTGTCGAGGATCTCGGCACCGGACCGACAACGATTAGCATCGACGGGCGAACCTACACAGTCGCTCGCAATGCCAGCGAAATGGGGGAGGCGCTCTATATCGCGGTGGCACGGCGGCAATGGGCCGACGCGCGCCGGTTTCTCAAGGCCTATCTGGCTCTGCCCGAGCGCGATCGCATGCTGGTCTTCTATGCCGAGGGCGCGCTGGCGCGGCAGGCCCGGGATCTCGCCTCTGCGGAGCGCTACTACCGCGCGTTGCTGGCACTTCAGCCCGATTTTCTGCCCGGTCTGCTCGAACTGGCCCGTGTCCTGTTCGAAAACCGCAAGGATGGGGCAGCACTCGCCGAGTTCCGGCAAGCCCAGGCCATGCTAGAATCGCAGGGCGACAAGGCCGCCGGCATCCGCCAAACGGTCGATACCTTCGTAAAGGTGCTGCGGCGGCGGAGCGCATGGCAGGGATCTCTCGCGATCGGCCCGGGCTACAGCAGCAATCTCAACCAGAGTTCGGCGAGCTATGCCTGCCTCCTAAAGGGCGACGATGGCACGTGCCTGATCGATCGCAAGGTGCCCGACGCGATCCAAGCTGCCGGTATCAACTTCGAAGGCATGCTCAGCCGCCGCGTGCCGATCGGCGGCAATGGCGGGATCGCCGGCCGCGCCCTGCTCTATGGCGATATCTATCCAGGGAACGTCAGCTATAGTCAGGCAACGCTCTCCACCCAGATCGGCTATGACCACCAATCGGCGCGCGGTAGCTTCGCCCTGGCCCCCACCTTCGACATCGGAAGCCTGGGATCGGCGACGCTTTATACCGCCTGGGGCGTGCGGGGCGAGGCGGTGGTCAACGCGAACGACCATACGGCGCTCCGCATCGAGCTGAGCCGCAAGATTCTCGACTATCGGCTGCCGGCATATCGCAATTTCGACGGTGCCCAGACGGAAGCCTATCTAACCGGCTGGTATGGCGTGTCGCGTGGCCTGTCACTGTTCGGCGGACCCGATTTCGTCGACAAGACGGCGAGCAATGCCGCCAATGCCTATCGGCAACTCGGCTTCCGTCTCGGCATGAACAAGTCCTTCGGCAAGGCCGTTGGTCTGCTTATCTTCACGTCGCTCCGCTGGCGCGACTACCGCGCGTACAGCGAACTCCTCGAGGCGAAGCGCCACGATCGCGAGCAGAACATCGTCGCGATCGTCAAGCTGCCAGCGCTGCGCTTCGCAGGGCTGACCCCGAACTTCCTCGTCCAGCGAAACCGGGTCGAGAGCAATGTCGACTGGCTCTACTCCTACAAGCGCACCACCGCCGCACTGAGGCTTGAATATGCCTTCTAACCCTCGCCCGTCGCGGCTTGGCCGCGCGCCGCTGTTGCTCGACCCGCGCTGTTTCCACCCGTCGCTGGCAACCGTCGAGGTGGCGTGGCAGCGGTCCCGCTACGAAGTACCGCCTGCCTGCCGCGGGCTCGGTGTCTCCGGCACGGCTTTTGTCTTCGGTGCCGTGCTCGCGATCCTCGCCTGGGTACCCCAAGCACCGTTGGTTCCAATCGCGCCATCGTCGCGAATGGCCGTCACGTTTGAACTCGCCCCAATGGCTGCCGCACCACCCGCGCCGCCGGTCGAGGTAGCTCCGGGCCCGCGCCAACAGGAACGGGAAGCCGCCAGCGTCAGCCGGTCGGTAACCCCGCAGCAGCAGCGCGTGTTGACGCCGGTGCCTAGCGAACTGCCTGCTGCGGCAGCGGTTTCAGCAGAAGAGGCATCGAGCCCGACGCGGCGTGTCGATCAGACCACCGCGCCGCCGGTGATCGCGAACCAGGCTTCGACCGCCGCCGCGCACGTAAACAGCGCGTCGAACGCGCAGGCTGCGCTCGCCAATTGGGAGAGCGAATTACTCGGGCATCTCAAGCGGTTCCTGCGGTATCCGCGCCCCTCGCAGAGTGCCCGCGAGGAAGGAATCGCACAGGTGACGATCACCGTGGACCGCCAGGGCCATGTGCTCGGCGCCCGTATCGCGCGCGGCAGCGGCTATCCGATGCTCGACAGCGAAGCGGCGGCGATGACCCGTCGGGGATCGCCGGTGCCGCCACCCACCGCCGACATTCCCGGAGACCCGGTGATGGTCACGATTCCCATCCTGTTCTCGCTCCGACACTGACACCTCCTCTAAAGAAAGGGCGTTGCATGACCACCACCATCCTAAACAATCCCGCGGCGGCCGAGTTGAGCCGCGCGAAGCGGTTGAAGGCCGCCACCAGTCCGGTCCACGCAACGCTGGATCATCGGATCATGGCGGCAGAGCCGTTTCGGGATCGCGATCGGTACGGCCGCTTTCTGCACATGCAGTATCGGTTCCACCGCGACATCGATGCGCTTTACCAGCACCCGGTGCTCGATGCCCTGCTGCCGGATCTTGCGGGTCGCCGCCGGCTTCAAGCCATCGCCCGGGATCTTGATCATCTGGCGATACCGATCCCCGATCATAATGAAGCCCCGGCCTTTGGGTCCGCACCGATCGACCTGCCGACCGCCTTCGGTTGGCTCTACGTGGCCGAAGGGTCAAATCTCGGCGCGGCCTTCCTCTACAAGGCGGCCGCAGCATTGGGATTGGATGCCAGCCACGGCGCGCGGCATCTTGCCGGCCATCCGGACGGCCGCGCGCAGCATTGGCGGGAGTTCACCGCCGCCCTCGACACGCTCGATCTTTCGGAAGAGGAGGATGCGCGCGTAATCGCTGGAGCGCGGGCCGCGTTTTCCCGAGTCCACGAACTCGCCGGAGCTACCTTTGGCTGAGCCGCGTCATCGCCGAGTTGTCGCCCATCTGTCGCGGGGGCCTGGGCGGCAATCGGCTTCTTGTTCGTGACGCTGGGTTTCATCGGCGCGCTGCTTCCGCTGATGCCCACCACGATTTTCCTGATCCTGGTGACGGGCTGCTTCGCGCGCTCCTCGCGGAGGCTGGAGGCGTGGCTGCTCCGCCATCCGCGGTTCGGGCCGACGCTCCGTGCTTGGCGGGAAGACGGCGCGATCGGCGCCCGCGCCAAGGGCATGGCGTGCGCAGGCATTGTGCTAGGCTATGCGCTGTTCTGGTGGGGCGCGCGGCCGACGCTCCTGCTCGACCTTGTCGTCGGTCTTGGATTGGTGGAGTGCGCGGCATTCATCATCAGCCGACCGGCGCCACGCAGGCCGTAGGATCGGTAAGTACCCAGTGCTGTGGCCCCGACAGGTAGCCGCGCACCTTCAAGAATCACCTAGCCACGGAACGGCAGCGCCAGATCATGTATGGGGCATCCTTCAATGAGCAAGGGGCGCGAGCGCAAGGTCCGCAGAAGCGGGCATGCTGCCATCGTAGGTCCGCGGGGCGCCTGCCCCGGCCGCCAAGGCAATGGGGCCTGTTCGGCTCAGGAATTGGGCACGATCGATAAAGCGATGCCAGCCGCGATACAGGCTGCACCTAAAGCGAGTGCTGCCCGCGAACTTTTCGATAGCGCCAGCACGAGCAGGATGCCCATAACGCTCGCAATACCCAGCATGGCGACCGTCCCCAGCGCAACGCCGTAGCGCGTCGACGCTCGCGTCCAGGCGAGCACCAGCAGGAGGATAGCCGCCCGGCGCCATCGCATCCGCCAGAAAGGGGCGGACCATGGCGCGCTCAACGCGTGCTTCCGGGTGGAGAAGGCAAGCGCGGCAAGGCCCGCATAGGATAGTGCGACGACATCAACCGGCATGGGCGAGGGCATTCTGCGCTTCGGCACGACGCGTGGGAGATGCCGATACCGTTCGCCTCGCCTTTCCCGTCTTGCGGGCGGCGAAGAAGAGAAGGGCGGCCAGCGCAAGGCACGCCAAGTCGAAGGATGCGAACAGGCGGTCGCCCGCCGCCAGCGCGTGCGGCAGGCCCCGATCGGTCGTCAGGGCGTTCACCACCGGAATTGCTGCCCAGGCAGTGCCTGCGATGGCGAAGGACTCGCGCCATGCCCGCCAGGCCGGGCGCAGGCATCCGAGCAGGGCGAGGCCAAACCAAGTGTAGAACATTGCGGCGACCTCCAGGTCGGCGCGTCCCGGAAGGTCGGCGGGAAGTAGCCGGTTGGCGAGGAGATAGGCGGCCATGCCTGCGGGCAGGCATGCGATCACCGCGACATTGAGCCGCTCGACCAGCCTTTGCCCCCATACGCCGCTGCGCGCCTCGACCCGCTTCCTGCTCCACAAGACCAGCCCGGTGCCGACCATTGCCGCACCGCTCGCGCCCAGCAGGAAATAGATCCAGCGCAGGCCGGTATCGGCGAACCAGCCCAGATGCAGCCCCAGCAGCACCGCCGCCGTTCGCGCTGCGGGACCGGGGGGCGGGGAGGATGCGATCGTGTGGCCGTCGACGCCGGAGAAGGTGATCGCACCGCCCCGCGCGCTCAGCCGGTCGGTGGCGGTGCGGAACAGGGTGATGCGGGCGTTCGCGTCATTGGGGTTGGTCACCACGATCTGCGCTGGCGGGCTGCCGTCCCAGGCCCGGGTCGCGGTTGCCACCAGCGGCGCGACCGGAGTGAGCGGCGCGGGGGTACCGCTGCGGGGCGCCTCGGGCGCGGCGCCGACCGCCTCGCTCGCGAACAGGGCGGGCTTGGCGTAATTGGCGACGATCGGCCAGGGCATGTACATCACCATCAGCGTGACCAGCCCGGTATAGGTGATCATCGCGTGAAACGGCAGTGCGACGACCGCCGATACGTTGTGCGCGTCCAGCCAGCTGCGCTGCCCCTTGCCCCAGCGCAGCGTGAAGAAGTCGACGAAGATGCGCTTGTGGGTGATCACGCCCGAGAGGATCGCGCCGAGCATGCACATCGCGCAGGCGCCCGCGAGCCAGCGCCCCCAGGGATGCGGCAGCTGCAAGTGGAAATGAAAGCGGTAGAAATGTTCGCCGCCGCGGGTGTCGCGGGCGTGGAGCGGTGTGCCCTGCACCGGATCCAGTCGCACCTCGCGGCGCGGGGGGCGCTTGGCGCGGGGCTTGGCTTTGACGACATCGCCGTCGCGGACGAAGACACGGGTCGCGATCGTCCGCTGGTCCGGCAGGTACAAGGTCCATCGCGCGGCCTGCGGGGCGGTGCGCTGGAGATAGGCGAACGCGCTGCCTGCCGCGACCGGCGGTGTCGCCGGCGTCGCGCGCACCTCTGGTTGCATCCAGCGCGTGATTTCCGGCCGGAAATAGCTGGCGGTGCCGGTGAGGAACATCGCGAACAGGATCCAGCCGGCGATCAGGCCCATCCAGCCATGGATCCGGGCCATGGATTGGCGGAACGACGGCGTCCTCATGGCCGCACGCCCAGCAGGAAGAGCGCGGCGGTGCAGGCTGCCGCTAGGCCCCAGACCAATGCCATCGCCCGACCCGGGCTGCGTGTATGAAACGCCCATAGTGCCAGCGCTGCATAGACGGGGAAGGAAGCCAGCATCGCCCACAAGGTCGCTTCGACGCGGGGCAGGGGAAGGATGCGCGCGGCGAGGGCGCAGCCTGCGGCCGCCGCCGCATAACCGCCGATCGCCGCCGTGACGCCCCGGCCGGCCAGCGCCATGCTTCCCCGTGGAGGGCGTGTCCTGTCATGTTCGTCGTGCATCCACGCTTGCTCCCCGCATCGCTTGCCATCGCCGCGGAACGTCATTAACCGCAACTGCGAATCGGTATCAATAACAAAACGGGGAACCCTCATGCGCATTTCGGCCAGCCGCCTTCGCGGCCGCCTCTCTCTGCTCGCACTCACCGCTGCCGCGCTCACCTCCCCGGTCGGCGTGCTGGCGCGCACCGCTGCGGACGAAACCAAGGAGGAGGATGCGCAGCAGCGTGCGGGCGAAGCGATCGTCGTCACCGGGGTGGCAGCGAAGGGCACGGCTTCCGGCACCAAGACCGATACGCCGCTGATCGAGACGCCGCAGACGATCACGGTGATCACCGAAGAAGAGCTGACCCTGCGCAACGCGCTGTCGATCAACCAGGCGCTCGGCTATGTCGCAGGCGTCGCCGTCAACCAGCGTGGCGGCACCGTCAGCCGGTACGACCAGCTGCTGCTGCGCGGCTTCACGCCGGGCGTCTTCCTCGACGGGATGCGCCTGCTCGCCGGTCCCTATTCGATGCCGCAAACCGACTTCAACCGCATCGACCGGATCGATATCGTCAAGGGGCCGGCATCGGTGCTCTATGGCAATTCCACACCGGGGGGGCTGGTGAACCTGACCAGCAAGACACCAGAGGCGTCGGCATTCGGGCGCGTCGAGCTGCAGGCGGGCAATTATGGCGCGCTGCGCGCCGTGGCCGACGTGAACCAGCCCCTGACCAAGGATGGCAAGCTGCTGTTCCGTCTAGTCGGCGGCTGGCAGAAAGCCGATGGGTTCACGCGCTACACGGAGAGCGAGCGCTACCATGTCAGCCCCTCGCTGACCTTCGCGCCCGATGCCGCGACGAGCCTGACGCTGATTGCCGCCTATCAGCATGCGCCCAGCGGCGGCGGCTATTCCGGGGTGCCGGCGTATGGCGCGGCGCTGCCCAGCTCGGCAGGCGCATTGCCGCTTCACGTCAATACCGGCGATCCGAACTACGAGCGCTACAATCACAAGCAGAAGGCCATCACCGCGCTGTTCCGGCACGATTTCGACGCGCATCTGACCTTTCGTTCGAACCTGCGCTACCAGAATAACACGCTCAGCTATCGCCAGCTCTATGTGGCGGGCTTCGCCACCACCGGCACGGGCGCCAGCCGCAACACCGATTTCACCACCCTGATCCGCGGCGGCGGCGGCGCCGACGAGGATTTCGACACGCTGACGATGGACAACCAGCTGAATGCGAAGTTCGCCACCGGACCGCTGCGGCACAATGTACTGGCCGGCATCGACTATCAGTTCATCTCCGGCGAGAATTTCCAGCAGTTCAACACCGGCCAGACCAGCAATCCGCTGACCAGCATTCCCAATCTCGATCCGTATCGGCCGGTCTATGGCGGCACCCTGCCGACGCTGGACCTGACCCAGCTTTCGTCCGGCTACGTCAATACCTACAGCAAGCGCGACCAGGTGGGCGTCTATCTGCAGGACCAGGTGGCGATCGGCCGTCTGCAACTGATCGCCAGCGGCCGTTGGGACTGGTACGAGCAGGCGACGATCAACAAGAAGCTGGCGGCCAACAACCTGACGCGTCTTTCGCAGACGGCGTTCACGATGCGGCTGGGTGCGCTGTACGAGCTGGCCGACGGCCTCTCGCCCTATGTCAGCTATTCGGAATCGTTCGAGCCGCAGACCGGCACCACCTATCTGGGCGTGCCGTTCGATCCCGTGACCGGCAAGATGATCGAAGGCGGCGTGAAGTGGCAGCCGCGCGGCACCAACGCGCTGCTGACGCTGTCGGTCTACGACCTGCGGCGGCAGAAGGTGCCGGTCACCGACCCGCGGGCCGGGACGGCCGGCATTCCCGCCAATGCGCAGATCCAGATCGGCGAGGTGCGGGTGCGCGGCGTGGAAGTGGAGGGCCGGGGCGAACTGGCGCGCGGGCTCGATCTGATCCTCGCCGCCAGCTACACCGATGCAATCATCACCCAGGGCGCGCCGGCCGTCGCCGCCACCGCCACCAACAGCGGTACGCCTACGACCACCGGCACGCGCCAGCTCGGCACGCCGGAATGGCAGGCGTCGAGCTTCCTTTCCTATGATTTCGGCAAGGGCGGACGATCGGGGCCGCTGGGCGGGCTCACGATCGGCGGCGGCGTGCGCACTGTCGGCGGCTCGGACGGCACGACGACCTATCTGGTGCGCAACGGCGTCACCACCTTCCAGCGGTTCACGACCGAGGATTTCACGCTGGTCGACGCGCTGCTCGGCTACGATCTGGGCTTTGCCACATCGCGCCTGCGGGGATGGAGCCTGGCGGTCAACGCCGCCAACCTGCTGGACAAGCGCTACATCAGCGCCTGCCCCTTCTCGAACTCCTGCTATTTCGGGGCGTCGCGTACGGTCACCGGATCGGTTCGGCTGCGCTGGTGAGCGTGGTCGGTTCCCCGACCTGCGCAGGCGGGGGCGGGACCCGCCTGATCGGGATTGAGCGGGGTGCCTCGAATATCATCGCTCTCGACGCATTGGTTGTGCGATGAGGAACGACGTGAAGACCTTAGCGAGGCGAAGGCGGGACCTGCCGCCCGCTTCTGGCTGGAAGCTGCATTCGCGGAACACGACCAGAATGTCGGGTAGTTAAGGTCGTCTCGGCGTGACCGCGCTCGCACGCCGCTGGTGCGGCGCCGAATCGGTATGCCGTCTCGGCCCTTCGGGTTTTGATCGCGGACGCGGAGCCGATCCGGCGGATCAGCGGTCGGCAGGTGCCGGCAGCGGAACGCGGGTGCGGTGCGCGAGCTGGCGCACGCCTTCAGCGACACCAGGGCGCGCGGGTTGTTGGTGCACGCGTGGCACACTTGCCCGGGCGGGAGGCACGGGCGGCGGCTGGCGCACGTGCTGGCGCGCGCACGCTGCCCGCGCGGCCCGCCCGGTTGCAAGAGTGCGGTTCTTGGCCGGGCGCGGGTGGCCCCCGGCAGCGCGGTTGCGCTGACAGGATGGTCGCCGCGCTGGGCGCGGCGGCGTTGTGCAGCCGGCACGCGGACGGGCGGGGGGGAGCGTCGCTTCCCTGTAGTCCTGCCGCGACATGCCGCAAGCCGGGCGGTGCCCGACTCCTCCACGCTGTTTCGGCCCTGCGGGTGCAGCCTGCCTCCCTCGGCAGGACTATCGGTTCGCTCCTGCCGCTCCCCCCGCCCTTCCGGCGCCGGTTGCGGTGTTTTGGAAGGAGCAAGGATCATGGGTGTTGGACACGAGAACCGGGCGAGCCCCTATGCCGAGGTGACTGGACGGGTGATTGCCGAGCTGGAGCAGGGGCGGCTGCCCTGGGTGCAGCCTCGGGATGCTGCGGCGTGTGGCTGTGCGATGCCGGCCAATGCCGCGACCGGGCGGCGCTATTCGGGGATCAATGTGCTGATCCTCTGGGCGGCGGTGATCGAGGGGCGGCATGTCTCGCAGCGGTGGCTGACCTTTCGACAGGCGCAGGCGGCGGGGGGAAGCGTGCGGCGCGGCGAGCGGGGAACGACGATCTGCTATGCGGATCGCTTTACCCCGAAGGACGAGGCCGAGCGGGCCCGTGACGAGGATCGCGAGGCGCGGCAGCTGGTCTTTCTGAAGCGGTTCACCGTGTTCAATGTCGACCAGTGCGAAGGCTTGTCCGAGTGGCTGACGGTGACGAAGCAGCGCGCGCCGGTGGCGGAAGCCGACCGCATTCCGGCCGCGCACGCACTGATGGAAGCGTGTGGGGCCGATATCCGGATTGGAAGCGGCGAGGCCTATTATAGTCCGGCGGGAGACTATGTCGCAGTGCCGCGCAGCTCGCCTTCTACGACCGCATCAATTGGTATCGCACCGTGCTGCACGAGCTGGGGCACTGGACCGGGCCCGCCTTGACCGCGACCAGTCAGGGGCTTTTGGCAGCGCCGCCTATAGCCGGGAGGAGCTGGTCGCCGAAGTGGCAAGCGCCTTCACTTGCGCGTCGCTGGCGATCCGGCCGACCGTGCGGCACGCCGATTATGTCGGCAGCTGGCTGGCGGTGTTGCGCGAGGATGAAAAGGCGATCTTCCGGGCGGCGAGCGCTGCTAGCAAGGCGGCGGACTTTCTGCTTAGCTTCGTCTCGGACGAGGAGGTGGGGCAATGATGCGCTGGCTTCGTCTGCGGCGGATGCGCCGCGCCTTTCGTGCACTGCCCGAGCGCGATCAGGCAATCTTCGGATCGGTTAGGTCGACGATTTGGACTACGTCGAAACGGCCAGGCGGCATGGCTGCACGGTAGCGGAGGTGGAAGAGACCATCACCCGCGTGCTGATCGCGCTCGGTCGAGCAGAGCGGGGCGAACAGCCATGAGCGATGCGACACCTCGCCCGAGAAGTCGGGCGAGGTGTACGCCGCGGCATCAGCGCGTTAGGATCGATCCATGAGGACCAGCCTCGACCATCTGCCCCCAGCCAAGCAACGCGAGCTGGAGCGTGTCGTCCAGATCCTGTTCGAGGAGTTTGGCGACGCGATCGCCATCGCCACGTCGGACTGGAAGAAGCCGGCGCGCATCTGAAGGTCCTTCTCTACGGCAGCTATGCGCGCGGCGGCTGGGTCGACGAGCCACATACCGCCAAGGGCTATCAGTCGGACTTCGATCTGCTCGTGATCGTCAACAGCCCGAAGTTGACCGACCGAGTGGATTTCTGGGCAACCGCAGAGGATCGACTCAACCGTGAACTCGGGATCACCAAGACGCTGCGCACGCCGGTGAATTTCATCGTGCACACCATGCAGGAAGTGAGCGATGGGCTGGCGCATGGCCGCTATTTCTTCATGGACGTCGCCCGCGACGGCATCGCGCTGTACGAGAGCGAACCCACCGAGCTGCACCAGCCGAAGCCGAAGACCCCACCCCAGGCGCTCGCAATGGCCAGGGAATATTTCGACGAGTGGTTTCCCTCTGCGATGAAGCCTTTCGAGATTGCCGGATTGGACCTGTCAAAAGGCTTCTTGAAAGCCCGGCAGCGGCCCGGATGGCCGAACAGGGCCTAACCTCCGAGCGGCTGGAAGAGCATCACCAGATCACGCGCGCCAACGGCGAGAAGCTGCTTGCCAACCCTGCGCTCGCGCTGGATGCAATTACCCGCACCCAGGCGACCTTCACCACGCGAGATCTGGTGATGTTCGTGCATCGCCACAGCGAAGGGAAGGAGCAGTTCGACCACGTGATGGCGGCAGTGCGCGCGTCACCTGAACTGGTGAAGCTGGGGAAGGATGGACGCGGCGAAGAACGCTTCACCAGCCGTGAGATGATCGAGACAGAAGCGCGGCTGGAGTGCGCGACCGTGAAGCTCGATGCCCGTCGTGGGCATGGCGTGGACGAGCAGCGTCGCAAACTGGCTCTGGTGCGCGCGGAAATACGCGGGCTCGTTCTGTCGAGCGAGCAGCGCAGTGCGTTTGATCATGTCACCAGCGGCAGGGATCTGGGCGTGGTGGTCGGATATGCCGGTACCGGCAAATCGGCGATTCTCGGCGTCGCCCGCGAAGCATGGGAGAGCGCCGGCTATCAGATGCAGGGACTGGCGCTGTCCGGCATCGCTGCCGAGAATCTCGAAAGCGGTTCGGGCATCGCGTTGCGCACCATCGCCAGCATCGAGCATCAATGGGGGCAGGGGCGCGAACTGCTGACCGACCGGTCGATCCTCGTCATCGACGAAGCGGGCCTGATCGGCACCCGCCAGATGGAGCGGGTGATCGCCCAAGCCGAGAAGCGCCGCGCCAAGGTGGTGCTGGTCGGCGACCCCGAGCAGCTTCAGGCGATTGAATCAGGTGCGGCGTTCCGTTCGGTCGCCGAGCGGCATGTTGCGATCAAGATCACCGACATTCGCCGGCAGCGCGAAGACTGGCAGCGACTGGCGACGCGCCAGCTCGCCACCGGCCGCATCGCCGAGGCGCTGGATGCCTATGGCCAGGCCGGCATGGTCGTCGACTTGGACACGCGAGTCGAGGCGCGATCGGCGCTGATCGATCGTTGGGATCGCGAGCGGATCGCCGATCCGGCGACATCGCGCATGATTCTCACCCACACCAACCAGGAATGCGATGAACTGAATGCACTTGCCCGGGATGTGATGACGCGCAGTGGGGCATTAGATACTGATATTGCGGTCGAAACCACCCGCGGAGAACGCTTGTTCGGGGCCGGTGACAGGGTCATGTTCCTGCGCAACGAACGCAGCCTGGGTGTGAAGAATGGCAGTCTCGGCACCATCGAACAGGTCGATCACGCCCGCATGGCCGTGCGGCTCGACGATGGCCGCCAGGTCGCCTTCGACCACAAGAATTACGGCGACATCACCCATGGCTATGCCGCTACGATCCATAAGGCGCAGGGCGTCACCGTTGACCGCGTCCATGTGTTGGCGACGCCGGGGCTCGACCGGCACGCTGCCTATGTCGCGCTGTCCCGGCACCGCGATGCGGTGGAGCTCCATTATGGCCGTGACGACTTCGCCGACCAGGGCAAGCTGGCCCGCGCCCTGTCGCGTGACCGGCCGAAGGACAATGCGCTCGACTATGATGCTGCTGCCGACCGCTTCGCTTCGCGGCGCGGCGTCGAGCGGTCGCGCATCCTCGATACGCTTGCCAAAGAGCCACTCGCCGAACCCGAGCGCAGCGCGCCTGCACCTGCCCGGCGGCAGGGCATGTTCGACGGGTTGCGGCTGTCCATCCCCGAGCCCGAACGGGTCCAAACCAAGCTGCGCTTCGATGGGCTCAAACTGTCGGTGTCAGCGGCAGCGCCGGAGGTGTCCGCTACCCGGAAGCTGGAGCGGGCGGTCGAAGGCTATGCGCGTGCGGTGCAGGATGCAGGCCGCATGACCGGTCAGGGTCGTGCGCCGCTCGAAGTTCAGAAGGCGGCGCTTGCGCGCACTGCCGAGGCGGTGAACGCGCTGCATCCCCACGGTGCCCACGATCTCGACATGGCCTTCGAGCGGACGCCGGGTCTGGTCAGCGAAGCGGCCAATGATCGCACCGCAAACGCGATTCGCCAGATGCAGCTGGAGGCGGAGGTGCGCGCCAATCCCGAGCTGCGCGCGGACCGGTTTGTTCAAGCCTGGCAGCAGCTTCAGGCGCGTCGGGGCAAGCTCAGCGGATGGGAGAATGAAGAGAAGCGCGCCGGTGTCGAAAGCGCCATGCGATCGATGGCGAAGGGGCTGGAGAAAGACCCGGCGCTAGGCGCCGCGCTCAGCCGCCGGGGCAGCGAGCTGATCGGCCTACAATGGTCGCCGGAATGGTCGCCGGGCAGCCGCGATGGCGGTGTCGGTCGGGCGCTTGGCGATGATGCCCGCACCCGTTCGATCATCCGTCAGCTCACCTTCTCGATCGATCGCGACCGAGGCCTTGGGATTGGAATGTAGCCATGGGTATCCACGAACCTCCCGTAGAAGCAGACCAGACCGTCCAGGCGTTCAACGACATGTCACGCAAGCTGGGGGGGTGACTGCTGCGGTCGACGGCTTTGCCGCGCGGCAGCAAGAATTGCATGCGCGTGACTATGGACCAGACCTGGAGAAGATCCGCGACGGCTACGATAAGGTGTGCGGTGCAATCAACATCCTAGCCAAGCGCCCGGCGATGACGTTGACACCCCAGGATGTCGCGAAGCAGATCGAGGCAGCTGGCACGCAGTGGCGTGCGGACGGTCATCGGGCGTGGACCGCCGCCAGCCATGCCCTTGCTGGCACAGTCCAGGAATTGAAGGGGATGGTTGCGTCGGCGCATTCCGCGGAGACCCAGCAGCTTTGGATCGCGGGGGCAGCCGTTTTAGCACTAGTGGTAGGCTTCGCTTCCGGCACTTTCGTTCCATCGCTAGTCGCTCAACTCGCGCCCGAGAGCTGGCATTGGCCAGAGGAGCGGGCCGCCGCATTGCTCAGGCGCACGCCTTGGGACGCGGGCATGCGGCTTTTAGAGATTGCTGACCCGCAGGAGGCGCAAGCGCTGGCCGATGCGGTGCGACTTTCGAAGGACAATGCAGATGTGCTTGCGACGTGCCGGAAACGGTCCGAGCAGCTCAATACCCCAGTGAAGTGCTCAATCTCGAATATGCCCGTGGCGAACGGCCATTCATAAAACTGTCCCTCCGGGGAAGCTAACCACGATAGACTTGAAGGGCTGGCTTTGGGACATTCCTGCCGTTCCGGTAGGTCATGCCGAACGGCAGCTCATTTCAGAAGGCGACATTCAACCTCAAGTCGCGGGCTGCAGGCAGATAACCATGGGTCGTGATGTGCTATGCCGCGTTGAGGCCCGAGCATGCCGGGTGTGGCCCGCCCCCGGCTCACCCTCGCATTATTCCGCAAGATCAGGTTGGCCGATGGTCCCAAAAGAAATTCGTCACGCAGCGTGAGTGTTGCATCTCCACGCTTTTCCTCGACCCCTCTTGAGCTCGACACCTTGACGGAGGCGATCCGATTGCTGACGAGTAAGCCCCGAAGAGGAGTGAACATTGGCAACCCGGCCCTACGAGCTAACCCGCTTAGATCCAGACACCTTCGAACACATGGCGAACATGCTCGCGCTGCGTGTGCTAGGGGCAGGGCATACCGGCTTCGGCCCAGGCTCCGATGGCGGCCGAGACGGCTATTTCGAGGGACGAGCACCTTATCCCTCGGCGGTGGATTGCTGGTCCGGATCCTGGGTGATTCAATCAAAATTTCATGCTCCTCATTTGTCCACCAATCCTCAAAAGTGGCTGTTAGCGGCAATCAGTGCCGAACTAGAGGCGTTTGACGACGAGGAAAAAAACCGAGACTGGCCAGATAACTGGATTGTCATCACAAACGTTGAGCCGAGTGGTCATCCTAAAACCGGATGCTTTGACGCAGCTAAAGAGCTTGTCAGGAAAAAGCGGCCTGAATTAGCCGAACGATTCGATATCTGGGGCGGCCAAAAGGTTTTAGATCTGCTCGTGTCCCACGAGGACGTTGCATCTCATTACGCTGGATTTCTGACGTCTGGAGACCTTATATCATCGATGAAGCGCGCTATCGAAGATCAAAACGCATCATTGAAAGATATATTACACTATTTTATAGTTACTCAGTTCGGCGAGCAACAGTTTACTAAGCTCGAGCAGGCCGGCTCAAGTTCCGACAGTAGGACAGGGATACATAAGCTTTACGTTGATTTGCCATTTATTTACGAGGGCGATCGTAGCCCGGTAAAGGCGCTCAGGGCTCTTACAGCAACATCAGCAGAAAATCAACAGTTGCGACCGCAACTCGCACCTCTGCCGGGCCTTGAGGCTTGGATTATGCAGCCGAAACGCTCAAGGACTTGGTTCGTGAAAGGAGGGCCGGGTCAGGGTAAATCGACGCTGACGCAATATATCTGTCAAATCCAAAGAGCGAGCTTTATCGTTAAGGGGGATTTCAACGTTCATCCAACATTGGCTACTCTGGCTAGCGAAGTGGTAGAATGTGCAAAGAATATTGAGTGCCACCCTATTCGGCCCCGTATTCCCGTGCTACTTGAGCTAAGAGCTTACGCTCAGTGGTTTGGTGAACAAAATGCCGATCAGCCTAACGGTCTATTGACGTACATCGCTAGTATACTTTCTCGAAAGATCGAGCACTCCGTTGCAATTGGAACATTAAAGCGCGCCTTCTCAAGTGGCGCCTGGCTGTTTATTTTCGACGGCTTGGATGAGGTTCCCGGTGATGTGAAGGATGAAGTAGCTTCCCAGGTCAGGTTGCTATGTGACGACGTGCTTGTTCAGGCAAATTGTGACTCGTTGATCGTTTGCACTTCCAGGCCACAGGGCTATTCAGGTTAATTTGACTCATTGGCGGCTTCGCTTATTGAGCTGGCTCCTCTTGAACCAGAGGAGGCCCTGGCCTGCGCAAAGACTGTTCTAGATCATGATCGCTCGCATGAGGAGGCTGCGAACCATTTTGCCATACTTCAAGAGGCAATAGGCTCGCCGGCGGTGCGGGAAATAATGACAACTCCACTCCAGTCGCACATCATGGCTGTCGTTGTTCGTGATGGAGGGCCGCCACCGGAACGGAAATGGGCACTCTTCTCGAATTTTTATCAAGTGATAAAAAAGCGGGAAGCAAACCGGAACCTTCCTGATAAACGTATCGCGCAGTTACTCAGGGAGGGTGACAAGCTTATTAAGGAGTTACACAATAAGCTTGGATTTGAACTTCATTATAGGGCGGAGCGGAGCTCTGGCGCATCTACATCGCTTTCGAAAGAGGAGCTGCATAAGGTTATTGCAACTGTGGTTGAATCTCTTCAGGAGGAGAAGGTAGAGGAGACTATAGAGCTTCTCATGGAAGCAACGACAGAGCGCCTAGTATTGGTGAACACTCCTGAGAGCGGCTCCTTTGTTCGTTTTGATATCCGTCCTCTACAGGAATTCTTCGCGGCAGAATATTTATATGAGTCGGCGAGCGATGAGGGGTTTCTCGAGCGGATTCGCACAATCGTGGCGGACTCGCATTGGCGGGAGGTGATGCACTTTCTTATAAGTGCGCTAGTAGAGCAGCAGCGGCGTTCGCACCTAGCAATGGTGCTTCAAGTCCTGTACGAGATTGATAATCCTGAGAACGAAGAGGTTCGCCTTCTGAGTCGGCGTCTTGCGATCGGCGGAATAATTAGTGCTAGAATTCTCCGTGAAGGAGTTCTCGAGTCTGACAAAAGAACTAGGCTTATTTTTCGCTCATTATTCTCGGCTCTACTTGCTTCGACCGACGCCAGGTTATTGTTGCCTGATGTGGAGCCGTCGCATTCTCGTAAATGGTTTTTATCTCTTTTGCATTCTGTGGTAGTCGAGCAGTCGCCTTCTGAAAGTATCGGGGCGGTATCAATTGCGTTCGATTTACCTTATCTCGTGGATGAGGTTCAGCGGGAGCTGATCGATATCATAAAGCGGCAGGGTTCAGATTACTTCTCGTGCTTGATCGAGCATTCTGCAGTTCAATATGCCCCCGAAGATGCCCCGCGCTGGATTTTTGACCTCACGTTAAACTGGCTCATGCAGAATGATTGGTGGTCGCTAAGCCACGGAGCTCTGGTAGGCCTTTACCGGCTTGTAGCCTCACAAAAGAGTTGGTTCACAGAGTTTGCGGTCTCGTCAGGGCTTACTGATATCCAAGCTGCTATGGCCCACGCAATATTCACGGGCTTCGAGGGCAATGAGGGTTCAGGCCGAACGGTGGTTGGAACACTTTACGGTTTGCTTGAGGTTTCGGAGATACGATGTACTGAACTACTTGATGCTAAACACTGGGACGCTGACAACGCGCTAGCTATTGCGAAGTTGGGCGGGGCCTTTGAGGCTGCCGTCGGCGTTATTGCATCTGCGTACCAAATTGATTTACCGGAGATAGGCAATGCAGCAGGCCTGACTGAGCGGAACAAGCTGCCCTCTTCACTGCTCCCGTTCTTCGAGAAAGCTGACTTGTGCAGTTTTTCGGTGAATCCCGGAAGTCTACTGAATTTTCGCTACCTTGATGAACCTGAAGAACACCAGGATTGGGCAGGGCTCATTTTGCGTTTTCCATCGGTGGTGCAGGCTCAAGCTTTCGGGCCCAATATCAAAAGCGCGCGCAAGGGCTTAGATGAGTTTATGATGACGCCTGAAGGCGCGCGCTCTTACGTCGATGCTTTACGGAACGCGCCACAGCATTTTAGTGCTTTGGTAGGTGATCTATCTCGCTTGATTTCGAAGTACCCCCTTATAAACGAAGGCGTTATTGACCTAGCATCAAGCATCGAACCCCAACTTCAGCGTAGCAATGGACGGGTTCGCTCTGAACCTTTTGCGGTTAAACTACCATCATGCGCAGCATTATTACCCCACATTGTCTCACATGTCGTGATGGCGAGAAGGGACAGGCATGTCTTCTACGGATGGTCGCGCCCGCGGGATACGAGTGAGGAAATAAAGAAATACTGTTCTGATTTGGATGCGCTCTTAGAAGTATTGCACGGTGATTGTTTCCCCTCTTACGTCAGAGCGGCAGCCGGCCTTTTCGTCCTCAGTCTAAGCGCCGACGCCCATGTCGTCGAGCAAGTGATAGGTCAGCTGGCGGCAATGAAAAGTGCCGTCAACGAGAAATGGCTTGCAATCGGCATAGTCGCGTTCTCCGGGCCACTTATTCGTAGAAGGAATCGCGCAGCGGAAACGTTCGTCGATCAGATACTGCGCGATTCCAGGGACGAGTACGCGGTGCGTGCAGCAATGGAGTTGTACATCCGAGAGTGGCGAGAGTTCACCCGTTCTCCTGTATCAGAGTCGATTGATTCAAATATTTGGTTGTAATCAGTGGTAAATGAGCAACGTGCCTCGGTCATAGTTCAAGTGCTTTAGCCCTTATAAGTGATGATCCGACGAGGAGGAGCCTGTTGTTGTGAGAGGCAGTTACCGTGTGGTTGGCCGCCAAGCGGCGATCGACATCGCCCTTCAATTTCGGCATTCTGCAGCCTTAGCTGAGCCGTGCTGATGGTAGGTGTCGTCCTGAGCGGTCAATTCACACAGTTGTGGCGAACGACGCATGCTGGTCGAAAACGGAAGGTTACACATCCGTGACCGCGAACCTCACGCCTCGCCTGCCGCGGCTTCGAAATAGTCGTTGCCCCCAGCATCCCGACGGCACCCCACCATCTCCAACCCCGCCCGCCCCAGCAACGCACCGTACCCCGCTTCCCCCAGCGACCACGAACGCCGCCCGGTCAGGCTGTCCTCCCAGTCGCAGCGCTCGCGGGGCGCGCTGAACAGGAAGCGGCCGCCGGGGTGCAGCGCGCGGCCTACCTGCGCGATCACCGCCGCCTGCGCCGCCTCCGGCAGCAGGAACAGCAGCCCGATCGCGACCACGCCGTCGAAGCGACGGTCGAAGAAGCGGCTGGTTTCCGCCGGCTCGCAGGCTGCGGTCGCCTCGGGCACGTTGGCGCGGAAGGCGGCGATCATCTTCGGCGCCGGGTCGATGCCGAACAGCGTGAAGCCCTGCGCCGCCAGGCAGGTGCCGATCGGCACGCCGGTGCCGCAGCCGATGTCGAGCACCGCGCCGCCGCGCGGAAGCTGGCGGGACCAGTGGAGGACGATGTCGGTGCCGACCTCCGAGCGGAGCGCCGCGAACCGCTCGGCGACCGCGTCCCAGCCGGCCGAGGCGTCGTCGCTGGTCACCGACGCCCCGCCACCGCCTAGCCCTTGGGCTTGAGCGCGTCGGCCAGCGAGGCGGTCGCGCTGCCCGGGCGGGCGGGCTTGGGCTGCGAGGGATCGGGGGCCCAGCCGGTGAGATAGACGATCGAATATTTTTCGGGCGTGCGGCCGTCGGGATCGGCGCGCTCGGCAAAGGCGGCGGCGGTGCCGAGCAGCGTTTCGCGGCGGAGCGGCGGTGTGTTCGGCAGCAGGTTGGTCGCCGCCATGCCGCGCAGGTCGCGGATCAGACCGCCCAGGCCGCCATAGCGCACCGTCAGCGTCTCGACATCGGCCACCGGCAGGGTGAAGCCGGCGCGCGACAACAGGTCGCCCGCGGCGCGCACGTCGATCTGCGGGTGGAAGCGCGCCACCGGCCGGTCGGCCTCGGCG
Source organism: Sphingomonas sp. ABOLE (assembly GCF_003950455.1). Lineage (NCBI taxonomy): Bacteria > Pseudomonadati > Pseudomonadota > Alphaproteobacteria > Sphingomonadales > Sphingomonadaceae > Sphingomonas > Sphingomonas sp. ABOLE. The sequence goes on along the minus strand of NZ_QQWY01000007.1, from coordinate 127,740 downwards.
GCGAGCAGGCAGGCGCGCAGCGTCGCCAGGCTGCCCGCGCCCAGGAACGCGCCGAGGAACAGCCCGTCGGGCTTGAGCGCGCGGCGGGCGAGGGCGAGCGCGCCGGGCACGTCGTTGACCGTGTCGAGCACGCCGGCGGAGATCACCAGGTCGAAGCGCGCCTCGGGGAAGGGGTGCATGTCCTCGTCGGCATGGATCGCGCCGCTGGCCGCGGCGAAGGCCGCGCCGGCCTCCAGCCGGGTAATGGTGGCGCCGGGCCAGACGAAGCTGCCGTCGGCGCTGCCCAGGTCGAGCACGTTGTGGAACTCGCGCTTCACGCCCTCCAGCCGTTCGTACAGCCCGTCGAGCATATGATCGCGCAGAAAGCTTTCATAGCTGCGGGCGGCGCGATCCCGGCGCTTGCGGCGCAGCGCGCGGTCGAAGATTTCGGAGTCGGACACGGCGCGCTTGTGCAGCGGCGCGGGGCTTGGAACAAGAGGGGCGTGGATCCGCGCGCGCCTTTCCTCCGCATCCTCGACCTGGCGCTGCCGCCGCGCTGCCCGGGCTGCGGCGCGATCGTCGAGGCCGATCATCGCTTCTGCGCAAGCTGCTGGGACAGCCTGCAATTCCTGGGGCCACCCTGGTGCGCGACCTGCCATCTGCCGTTCGAATACGACCGCGGGGCGGGGGCGCAGTGCGGCGACTGCCTCGCCCATCCGCCGCCGCATGACGGGGTGCGCGCGGCGGTGGCCTATGGCGAGGTCGCGCGGCGGCTGGCGCTCAAGCTCAAATATGGCGGGCGGCTGGCGGTGGCGGAGACGATGGCGCGGGCGATGGCGCGGCTGGTGCCTGAGGGCGCCGATCTGGTGGTGCCGGTGCCGCTCCATCGCTGGCGGCTCTGGTCGCGCGGGTTCAACCAGGCGGTGCTGATCGCGCGGGGCGTGGCGAAGCGGCACGGGCTGCCGGTCGAGACCGATCTGCTGCGCCGGGTGAAGGCGACGCCCAAGCTCCAGGGGCTGGGCCGGCGCGCGCGGGCCAAGGCGGTCGCGGGCGCCTTCGCGCTGGCGCCTGGGGCGCGGGCGCGGCTCGCGGGGCGGACGGTGCTGCTGGTCGACGACGTCCATACCAGCGGTGCGACGGGCGATGCCTGCGCCCGGCTGCTCAAACGCGGCGGGGCTTCGCGCGTTGTGGTTCTTTGCTGGGCACGCGTCCTCGCCGAGGACGCCATGGATTGACAAGCCGGGGGCCCGCGCACACCTCAGGAGGCATTATGGCAAAGGTCGAAATCTACACCAAGGCGTTCTGCCCCTATTGCACGCGCGCCAAGCAGCTCCTCACCACCAAGGGCGCGGAATATGAGGAGTATGACATCACCATGGGCGGGCCCAAGCGCGCCGAGATGCTGGAGCGCGCGCCGGGCCGCACGACGGTGCCGCAGATCTTCATCGACGGCCAGCATATCGGCGGCTCGGACGATCTCGCCGCGCTCGATCGCAAGGGCGGACTGGACCCGCTGCTCGCCGCATGAACCGCGCCGCGCTGCTCCAGATGACCAGCGGGATCGATCCCGCTGCGAATGCGGCCAAGCTGGTCGAGGCGGTGGCGCAGGCCAAGGCGGGCGGGGCGGCGATGCTGTTCACCCCCGAAATGTCCGGCCTGGTCGACGGCAACCGCGAGCGCGCGCAACGCCACTATGCGCATGAGCGCGACGATCGTGTACTTTCCGCCGTGCGCGAGGCAGCGGCGCGACACGGCATGTGGGTGCATCTGGGCAGCCTCGCGGTGCTGCGCGAGGACGGCAAGCTCGCCAACCGCGCCTTCGTGATCGACGACGTCGGCGCGATCCGCGCGCGCTACGACAAGATGCATCTGTTCGACGTCGATCTGCCGACCGGCGAGAGCTGGCGCGAATCGAACAGCTATACGGCAGGGGCGGGGCCGGTGGTGGTCGACACGCCGCTGGGCAAGCTCGGCCTCGCCATCTGCTACGACCTGCGATTCCCGGACCTGTTCCGCACGATGAGCGACGCGGGCGCGACGATCCTCGCGGTGCCGGCGGCGTTCACGCGGCCCACCGGCGCGGCGCACTGGCACGTGCTGCTGCGCGCCCGCGCGATCGAGGCGGCGGCGTTCGTCATTGCCGCGGCGCAGACCGGCGAGCATCAGGACGGTCGCGCCACCTATGGCCACAGCCTCGCCACCGATCCCTGGGGCGACGTGCTGCTGGACATGGGGGAGGCGGCGGGGCTCGGCTTCACCGAGCTCGACGCCGCGCGGGTGGACGATGTGCGGACCCGGGTGCCCGTGCTGCGCCATCGCCGCGCCATTCCGGAGGCGATCGTCGCGTGATCGTCTTCGACCTGAAGTGCGGTGCGGAGCATGTATTCGAGGCGTGGTTCAAGTCCAGCAGCGCTTATGAGGAACAGCGTGCGCAAGGGCTGATCGCCTGCCCGTTCTGCGGCGACGTTACGGTGACCAAGGCGGTGATGGCGCCGGCGGTGGGTGCCAAGGGCAACCAGTCGCCGGAAACGTCGCCGGTCACCCCGGCGGCGTTCAAGGCCGCGCTTGCAGCCGTGGCGCAGCTCCAGGCCAAGCAGCTCGAGACTTCGACCTGGGTAGGCGGGGCGTTTGCGGAAAAAGCGCGAGCGATGCATCTTGGAGACGCGCCGGAGGCACCGATCCACGGCCAGGCGACGCTTGCGGAGGCGAAGGCGCTGGTCGACGAAGGCGTGCCGGTCGCGCCGCTGCTGGTACCCGTGGTGCCGCCCGAGGCGCGCAATTGATTTCGCGCGATCGGGTCGGTACGAGCGACCGCGTGGCCCGGTAGCTCAGCAGGATAGAGCAAGCGATTCCTAATCGAGAGGTCGGAGGTTCGAATCCTCTCCGGGTCACCACATTTCGTGCTGTTGATCGTCTTTGGATAGGGACGATCTCGCGCGTCTGTCGGGCGGCGGCACTCTTGGTCGGTCGGGCGTCGTGGTGCAGAGTTGTGCGAGCGGGAAATCCTGTTTTCAGCGCAGTAGACGTTCCGTCCTGCTTCTCGCGCGAGAGGGTTTGTCCCGCCTCGCCCGCTGGACCAGGTTGCTTGGCGGGTGGCTGAACTCTGCGCGGGTGCTGACTTCCGCAGGGTGCACCCGGGATTTATCTTCCTGCAATGGCATCAACTGGTTGTCGGGCGTATCTTTGGTTCGGCCCGGCATGTGAGGAATGCCATTCCCGCAAGTGGCGGGCCGCACGATCATCCACGGCAGAGAACCGGGAAGCGCCATGGCAGAGGATTCCAAGACCGAATTGCACCACTCGCTCAATCTTGCGGGTTTCCGCGCGCTGGCGACGGCCGCCGGGCTGTTGCAGCTGTGCCGGGAACTCGAAGCGGCGAATCTTCTCCCTTCCGCCGCGATCGACCGCGTGCGCGACGCGATGTTCGACGAGCTGATGGAGCAGGCCGCACCTGCGCGCCGACACGATGCTGCATTCGCAGCGCATCTCCGACGCAGGCTCGAAGGCCTCTTTTCTGGCGCGGAGCGGCTCGGCGACACACCCATCTTGCCGTCCTGACGCTGCGCGGCGGAAGCCCACAGCCCGTGGGGTGCCCGTCACCGCACGGCTGCGCGCGACCGGCGACGACGAATGACGGCTCTTGGACGACGAACCGAGGCGCTTCGTCCTGCATCTCGCAGCCATCCCCTGTAAGCGGTTGGCAAAGGGAGAGTTGTTTGCCGTTTATCGCCACCGCCGCCCGTCTCGGCGCATCCATCGTGCCGGTCGTCCTGCTCGCCGCCTGCGTCCCCGCGGCACCATCCGCCACCGTGAAGGCGCCGCCGCCCCCGCCGCTGCCACGCCCTACGCTCGTCGCGCCGCCGATCGACGCGACCGCTGCGAAGCCAAGGCCCAGGCGGTCCGACGAGCCCCCAGCGGCGTTGCTCAATGCGGTGCAGGCCCTCGGCGCAGGGTTCCACGGCCAGGTGGCGATCTCGGTACGGGATGTCGATCGTGGCTGGATGGTCGCATGGAACGGAGACCGACCGCATCCGCAGCAGAGCGTCAGCAAGCTGTGGGTGGCCATCGCGGTGTTCGACGCGATCGATCACGCTCGGATGACGCTCGCCACGCCGGTGACGGTGACGCGCAGCGACCTCACCGTCTTCCACCAGCCGATACGCCCGCTGGTCGGACCGAACGGCTATCGCACCACGGTCGGCGCGCTGCTCGAGTGCGCGCTGACCCGTAGCGATAACACCTGCAACGACGTGCTGCTGTGGAAGGTCGGCGGTCCCACCGCCATCCGCCGCATGCTGAAGGAGAAAGGCGTCGACGGCGTCGGCTTCGGCCCCGGCGAGCGTGAGCTGCAGGCGAAGACCGCCGGGCTGGTCTGGCGGAAGGAATGGGCAGGCGGCTGGGGCTTTCTCAAGGCCCGCGCGGCGATGCCGGCGGCCGAGCGCCGCAGGGCACTCGATCGCTATCTGGCCGCGCCCTATGACGGCGCGACCGCAAACGGCGTGACGCTGGGCCTGTCGCTGCTCGCACAAGGCAAGCTGCTCGGCCGCACCTCCACCGATCGCCTGTTCCGGATCATGCTGGCGAGCAAGACGGGCCCGTTGCGGCTGAAGTCCGGCCTGCAGCCCGGCTGGAAAATGGCGCACAAGACGGGGACGGGGCAGGAGCTGGGCAAGCTCGCCACCGGCTATAACGATGTCGGCCTGCTCACCGCGCCCAACGGGCACCGCTACGCGGTGGCGGTGATGATCGCCAGCACGCGCCAGCCGATCCCGGTTCGGATGCGGCTGATGGGCGACGTGACGCGCGCGGTGATCCGCACGGCGGAATAGGACGCGTCTTCGCTTTCCGGGTAAAGTTCGCCTAGCCTGCGCGCAACCAACAGAAAAGGGACGAGGACCGCCTTGGACGACGCCATCGAAGCACAGGATCGCCGCGCCCGGCTTCGCGAGCGCCTGTTACACCTCGCCCTGTACCGTTGGTGGCGCCAGTCGATCGTCGCGCCAATTGACCATCAAGCGGTCGTCGCCCGGATCGTGGAGGACAGCGGCTGGTCGGGGCGCTTCGCCTTCATGACGATGATGTCGGCCGGCATCGCGGTGCTGGGGCTGCTGCTGTCGTCGCCGGCGGTGGTGATCGGCGCGATGCTGATCTCGCCGTTGATGAACCCCATCTTGGGCTTTGGCTTTAGCCTGGCGCTGTTCGATTTCGTCGAGCTGCGACGGTCGCTCAAGGCGCTGGCGATCGGCGCCTTCGCGGCGGTCGCATTCACCGCGCTGATCGTCACCATCTCGCCGCTGCAGGCGCCGACCTCGGAGATTGTCGCGCGCACCCGGCCCAATCTGTTCGATCTTGCCGTCGCGCTGTTCGCGGCGCTGGCGGGCACCTACGCCATCATCCGCGGGCGGGGTGAAACCATTGTCGGCGTGGCCATCGCCACCGCATTGATGCCGCCGCTGGCGGTGGTCGGCTATGGCATCGCGACCTGGAACGCGCCGGTGGGGATGGGTGCGCTGGCGTTGTTCGTGACCAATTTCATCACCATTGCGCTCTCCGCCACGGCGATGGCGCGTTTCTACGGCTTCGGCCATCATCTCTCGAGCCGCCAGACCTGGACCCAGACGGCGATCCTGATCCTCGTCTTCGTCGCGCTGGCGATCCCGCTCGGCATCTCGCTCAACCGCATCGGTCGCGAGGCGGTGGCGGTCACCCAGGCGCGAACGCTGCTGGCGGAGCGGTTCGGCGCCAAGGCGCGGGTCACCCAGCTCGACCTCGACTTCACCCGCGAGCCGCTGGTCGTCCGCGCCGTGGTGATTACCCCGCAGGACGCGATGCAGAAGACCGTGACCATCCAGAAGGCGCTGGCGACGCAACTCGGTCGGCCCGTTCGCCTCAATCTCGACCAGGTGCTGCTAGGCGCCGGTGCGGATGCGCTGGCGGCACAGCGTGAGGAACTGCGGCGGGCAGGGGAGGCGTCCAATCAGGAGACGCAGCGCGTGACCGAGATCGCGCAGATGGTGGCGCTGATCGCGGGCCTGAAGCCTGACGACGTCACCGTCGACCGCGACCATCACCGTGCCACCGCCGCCGCGACGCCGCTGCCGGGGGCAGGGATCGAGACCTACCGCATGCTCGAGACGCGGGCCGCACAGCGCGCGGGCGACTGGACGGTGGCGATCGTTCCGCCGCAGGGGCCGCTGCCGGAGATCGGCTTCGCGGACGATGTCGATACCCTCGACGCGCGGGCGACCGAGGCCGTCGCTGCGTCGATCTGGGCGGCGAGGCGCTGGAACATCGGTGCGCTCGGCGTGCCGGGGCTGCCCGAGGGCGCCCCGCCAGCGAAACCCACCCTCACGCAGCGACGCGCGCTCGCCATTGCGGTGCAATTGCGCCGTGCCGGTATCGCTCCGAGCGCGGCCCCGCCTGCCGGGCAGCGCTTTGCGCTCGTCCCGGCGCCGGTTCTGCCCTAGGGATTTTTACCCGCCCAGTCGCTTCAGGAGTGCCCGCGTTGAACGAAATCGGTCTTCCCGAACTCGGCACGTTGCTGATCGTCGCGTCGCTGGTGGCGATGATCTCGCGGCGGATCGGGCTGCCTTATACCGCCGGGCTGGTGCTGGCCGGCATCGCGCTCGCCTTCCTGCCGGTGGGCGCCAACCTGCCGCTGTCGCGGGAACTGATCTTCAACATATTTCTGCCGCCGCTGATCTTCGAGGCCGCCTTGCAACTGCGCTGGCAGCGTTTTCGCGAGGAATTGCCGCTCACCGTCGTGCTGGCGTTCCTTGGCGTCGCAATTTCGGCGCTGCTGGTTACGGCGGGCATGCACTGGCTGTTTGGCTGGAGCTGGCTGGGCGCGGCCTTCTTCGGCGTGCTGATCGCCGCGACCGACCCGGTATCGGTGATCGCGGCGTTCAAGGAAATGAAGGCGGAGCCGCGGCTGAGCATGGTGGTGGAGTCGGAAAGCCTGCTCAACGACGGCGTCGCCGCCGTGGGCTTCGCGATTCTGTTCGCGGTGGCCGAGGGCGGCGGGCTCAGCGTCGGCGGCGTCGCTACGTCGCTGCTCTGGACGGTGTTCGGCGGGGTTGCGGTCGGCGGCGCGATCGCCTTCGTCGTGCTGACGGTGGCCGGGCGAACCGAGGACCATCTGGTCGAGGTGACGCTGACCACGGTGATCGCCTGGGCCAGCTTCCTGCTGGCCGAGCATGTCCATGCCTCGGGCGTGTTCGCGGCGCTGGCCGCCGGTATCATCGTCGGCGCGATCGGGCCGCGCGGGTCGATCTCGGTCGCCGGACGCCAGCATGTCCAGGACTTCTGGGCCTATGCCGCCTTCCTCGCCAATTCCTGCCTGTTCCTGCTGATCGGCAGCCATGAGGCGCACCAGCCGATCGCGCTGGTGAGCGGCGCGCTGGTCGCGGGGATCCTGCTGACGCTGCTCGGCCGCGCGGCGGCGGTCTATCCGCTGGCGGCTTTGTTCGCGCGCACCGGGCTGCGGCTGCCCGCCACCTACCAGCATGTCCTCGTGTGGGGCGGGCTGCGCGGGGCGGTGGGCCTTGCGTTGGCGCTGGCGGTGCCGGCGAACGTGGCCGAGCGCGGCGCGATCGTCGTGGTCACCTTCGGCGTCGTCGCCTTCTCGATCTTCGCACAGGGCCTCACCATGCCGCCGCTGCTCCGTCGCTGGAAGCTGACCGGTGCGGCCGATGCCGAGCATTGAATCAGGGGCCGATGTCGATCGCGTCGGCCTGCGTCCTGGTGTGCGCACCGTCGTCGAAGCCGAGCGCCCGCGCCACCGGGCCGTTCCAGTCATAGGGGTCGGTGCGGACCGTCACGCGGCCCGTCTCGTCGACAAAGGCGTTCTGGTAGAGCAGCCGCACCGGAATGCGCACCGGCAGCGGCACGAAGGTCTGCGCGCCGCTGGCGCTCGCCGCCTGCCAGCGATCGGCCACGCCTTCGTCCCCGGCGAGCAGTTGCGCAAAGCCCAGCGCGTCCTCCACGCGCACGCAGCCATGGCTGAGATGCCGCTGGCTGCGCTCGAACAGGCCCGGCGCACTGGTATCGTGGAGGTAGATGGCCTGATCGTTGATCATGTCGAACTTGACCAGGCCCAGCGCATTGTCCGGTCCCGGCTGCTGGACGATATAGCCGCCCCGCCGCACCATGTTGTGGCTGGCGAGATAGTCGGCGCCGACATGCGCCAGTTCGCTGTTCTCGATGGACTTGGGAATGGTCCAGGTCGGGTTGGCGACCAGGCGGTAGATCGGCGAGGATAGGAGCGGCGTCTCCCGGCCCGGCTTGCCGACGATCACCTTGCGGCTGTCGACCAGCACGCCGTTGCGGTAATAAGAGAGGCGCGCGGCCGCGATGTTGACGTCGATGCGCGTCCCCGGCGGATTGCGCGCCAGCCAGCGCAGCCGCTCCAGCGCGACGGCGATCGCGCGGGCCCGGTCTGCGGGGCCGAGGTTTAGCACCTCGAAGGTCCGGGGCCCGAGCACGCCGTCCTCCGCCAGACCATAGTCGCGCTGGAGCGATCGCACCGCATCGGCGATTGCGTCGGTGTAGAGGTTGGGAGCGGCGGTCGCCTGCGGCTGCCCGGCCATCGGGTCGAGCAGATAGCCTTCGACGGCCAGTTGCCGCGCGATGGCCGGCACCTGATCGTCGCGGTCGCCCGGGCGGACCAGTCCCGTAGCGGTGATGGGCGCTGCGCGCCCACCGGCGGCGTGCTGATCGGCGACCGCGGCGCGATACGCCTCGGACAAGCGTGCATAGTCCGGGTCGGCGGGTGCGAGCCCGGCCAGCCAGCCTTGCAGATGTCGCCGGTCGAGCGCCTTCGCCAGCCCCTCGGTCAGGTCGATGTCGGGACGGGGCAGCGTGTAGACAGCATGCAGCGACGTGGGATCCACCACCCCCTTGGCCAGCGCACCGGCGTAGAGCAGCGCGGCGCGGGTGAACGCGACGTCGCGCGCCGCCGGGGTTTCGGCCGAGCTGGGCTCGGGCAGGAACTGCAGCCGGTCCAGCCCATGGTCGGCGCGCCGTGCGATGGCCTCCTGCAGCGCTTGCGCGGCCGCATCGGTCCAGACCAGGTGCCAGCCGACGCGCGCATAGAAGCGTTGCATGTCCGGCGCCGTCGCCAGCGCACGCAGCGAGGCTTCCGTGGCAGCGGGGGCGGGCTGTGCCGCGTCGCGCTGATTGGCCTGCGCGGCGGTGGCGGGAGCGGCAAAGGACAGGGCGGTGCAAGCCGCAAGCAGGCAACGGAAACGCGGTCTCTCGAAGTTCATGTCCTTGCCAACGCCTGGCGCCTTGCGATCGCTCCGCTCAGCTTGTCCGCCAGCGCTCCAGTTCGTTGAGCAGATCGCCGGTGATCTGTTCGGTGGAGAAACCGGTGATATCGCGCATGCGGGCGCCCTGGCTGGTCTGCACTGCCAGCGTCCAGGCGACGCTGCGCCGCGCTTCCGAGGCTTCCAGCGCGGTATAGGCGGCGAGCGGGCGGGAGCGGGGGAAGATGCGATAGGTAAACGGCTTGTCGCTCTGCTGACCGACGGTGAGCGCCAGCTGCGTCTCCTCGATCTCCAGTCTAAGATCCGTCCAGCCTTCCGCCTGCATGCCTTCGTATACGGCGCGCAAGGCCGGCTTGCCCTTGCTGTTCATCTGGCCGAGGATCTCAGCGCGCCGTGCGGGGGCGACCAGCCGTTTCAGCCGCTCGCTGATTGCCGGCATATCGTCCGAAAGTGCCACGCCGGCCAGATCGGCATTGGTCTGGCGCACCAGCCCATACGCCAACAGCAGCATGATGAAGCAGAAGGGCAGCGCCGCCAGCAGGGTCGCCGCCTGGAGCGCGCCGAGGCCGCCCGCCACGAGCAGCAGCGTCGCTGTCGCGCCCAGCAGCACGCACCAGTACATCCGCTGCCAGCGCGGCGTATCTTCCTTGCCGCCGGAGGCCAGGGTGTCGATCACCAACGCGCCGGAGTCGGCGGAGGTGACGAAGAACACCGCCACGAGCAGGATGGCGAGGGTGGAGGTGACGCTCGCCGCCGGCAGATATTCCAGGAACTTGAACAGCGCGGTGGAGAGATTGGCCTGCACCGCCTGGGCGATCCCGCCCGATGCCACGCCCAGGTCGAGCGAGATCGCGGTGTTGCCGAACACGGTCATCCACAGGAAGGTGAAGGCGGTGGGCACGAACAGCACGCCGATCACGAACTCGCGGATCGTCCGCCCGCGCGAGATGCGCGCGATGAACATCCCGACGAAGGGCGACCAGGCGATCCACCAGGCCCAGTAGAACAGCGTCCAGTCCGCCATCCAGGCGCGCGGCTCATAGGCGTAGAGCGTGAACGTGCGCATCACGAAGTGATCGAGATACAGGCCGAAATTCTGCACCAGCGCGCGCAGCAGGAAGAGCGTGGGGCCGAGTACCAGCACGAACAGCATCAGCAGCACGGCTACGGTGAGATTCAGTTCGGACAATCGCCGGATGCCGCGATCCGCCCCGCTCAGCACCGACAGCGTCGCCGCCCCCATGACCAGCATAATCACGACGATCTTGGCGGTCAGCGTATCGGGGAGCGCGTAGATATAGGACAGCCCTGCGGTCATCTGCGAGACGCCGAAGCCCAGCGAGGTGGCGACCCCGAACACTGTGCCGCACACCGCAAAGATGTCGATCGCGTCGCCGAGCGGCCCGTGGATGCGCTTGCCGAGGATCGGCGCCAGCCCCGAGCGCAGGGTGAGCGGCAGATCCTTGCGATAGGTGAAATAGGCAAGGCTCAGCCCGACCAGTGCGTAGATCGCCCAGGCATGGACGCCGTAATGGTGGAAGGTGATCGCCATCGCCTCGCGCGCCGCGGCGATCGTGCCGCTCTTGGCTTCCGGGGGCGAGATATAGTGCTGGATCGGCTCGGCGACGGCAAAATACATCAGCCCGATGCCCATCCCAGCGGCGAACAGCATCGCCAGCCAGGAGAGATAGGGGAAGTCCGGCTCGGCATCGTCCGGCCCCAGCTTCAGCTTGCCTGCCGGCCCGAAGCCGAGGGCGAGGACGACGACGAGGAACACCGCGACGGCGGCGATGTAGAACCAGCCGAACGTGTCGATGGTCCAGGCCTGTGCCGCCTTGAAGGCGAGATCGGCACTGCCGGGCATGGCGATGGTGACGCCGAGTAGCGCCAGGATGAGCGCCGAGGCGCCCCAGAACACGCGAGGGTTGATTGCACTTTTCAGCATAATTGCACGGCTGAACGCCCATCGGGCGAAAAGGTGGCCGCAACTGCCGTCGCGCGCCACCCGGGGGGCTCAATGCGGCGCCAGCCCCAGTTCGACGCCGGTCTTGTCGTGGAGTGCGAAGCGATCGACGATGTCTGCGCTCGCACGGTTATAGCCGACCACCTCGACGTCGCGGCCGTCGCGACGGAGCCGCGCGACGATCTTGTCGAGCGCGCCGACGCCGGAGATGTCCCAGAAATGGGCCGCCGTCACGTCGATCACCACTTGGCCCGCGCGATCCTCCGCCTGGAAGGCGCGGGTGAAGCGATTGACCGAGGCGAAGAAGATTTCGCCCGAGACCCGGTAGACGGCGCGCGTCCCGTCTGCGGAGAGATCCCGCTCCACCGAGAACATGCGCTGCACCTTGCCGGCGAAGAAGATGCCGGAAAGCAGGACGCCAGCGAGGACGCCCAGCGACAGATCGTGCGTCGCGACGACCACCGCGACCGTGGTGAGCATCACGATGGAGGAGGTCGGCGGGTGGCGGCGAAGGTTCGGAATCGAATTCCAGCTGAAGGTGCCGATCGAGACCATGATCATCACCGCCACCAGCGCCGGCATTGGCACACGCCCGACATAGGGACCCAGCACGGCGAGGAGGAAGAGCAGGAAGGCGCCCGCCACGAAGGTGGACAGGCGCCCACGCCCCCCGGACGTGACGTTGATGACGGATTGGCCGATCATCGCGCAGCCCCCCATGCCGCCGAACAGGGCCGCGACGATGTTCGCGCCGCCTTGCCCTGCGCATTCCCGGCGCTTGTCGCTGTCGGTGTCGGTCATGTCGTCCACGATCTGCGCGGTGAGCAGCGATTCGAGCAATCCCACCGCCGCCATGGTCAGCGCATAGGGCAGGATGATCCGCAGCGTCTCCAGGGTCAGCGGCACCTGCGGCAGGGCGAAGCTCGGCAATCCCTGGGGTAGCTTGCCCATGTCGCCCACCGTATGGACCGGCAGCGCGAGAGCGATGCTGATCGCGCTCAGGACGAGAATGGCGATCAGCGGCGACGGCACCGCTTTGGTGATGCGCGGGAGGCCGTAGAGGATCGCGAGACCGGCGGCGACCATCGCATAGGTCTCCCAGCCGACACCCGTGAGCTGCGGTAGCTGCGCCAGGAAAATCAGAATGGCGAGGGCGTTGACGAAGCCGGTGATGACCGAGCGCGAGACGAACTGCATGACCAGATCGAGCCGCAGCATGCCGGCCGCGACCTGGATCAGGCCCATCAGGATCGTCGCCGCAAAGAGGTATTCGACGCCGTGGTTCCGCACGAGCGGCCCGACGAGAACGGCGATCGCCGCCGTCGCGGCCGAGATCATGCCGGGACGCCCGCCGATGAGCGCGATGGTCATTGCGATCGAGACGGAAGCGTAGAGTCCCACGCGCGGGTCGACGCCGGCGATGATGGAGAAGCCGATCGCTTCCGGGATCAGCGCCAGGGCGACGACGATGCCGGCAAGCAGGTCTTGGCGAGCGGAAATGCCGTCAGTGAACCACTGGCGGCGGTACGCGGTAAAATCGAAGGTCATTGAAAATCCACAACAGGGCACAGGGCGCAATGCAGCGCCGACGGAAATGGTGCTTGTTGTTATCCGGCGGATCGGCGGCCGGAATAGCCACCCGGAATCGCACCGGGTCCTTGCGAATGCGACGGCCCATACGTGCTCGGCGCGATGGACGCAACAGGCCCGCGACAGGAAAGCCTCCTCGACGCAGGTGGCAGCCGCCGCGGTGAACGACGCTTCAGGGCAGATAGGGGTGCTTCGACCACCCCGCGCCTGGCGTCTGCCGAGTGCCGATGATCGACGCCTCGATATCCGCTTCCAGTGCCGCGCTGCCGATACGGTCGGTGAACAGCAAGAAGCTTGCCCGCAGCGCGGCGGATTCAGGCCAGTCCGAGCAAGTGGATCAGACCGAGACTGATCGCCCCGAGCACGAGGAGCGAGAGGACCACCGCGGCGGTCACGCGGCCGCCGGCATGGGCCACCGTGCGGACATCGACTCCCAGGCCCAGCGCTGCCATCGAGACGACGGTGAGCAGCGTCGCGGCCTCGTTCGCCGGGGCCAGGGCCGCATGCGGGATGAGGCCGAAGGACCGGAGGCCGACCAGGCCGAGGAAGCCGAGGATGAACCAGGGCACCAGATGGTGCAGCGCCGGCCGCCCGGCCGCCGGGCGTTCGCCGGTGGTGACATGCGGGGGCAGTTCATCGGCTTCCTCGCGCAGCTTGGGCGCGATCAGCGAAAGGATCAGGCAGACCGGGCCGAGCATCAGCACGCGCACCAGCTTGATCAGCGTACCCATCTGGACGGCGGTGGCACCACCGGGCGCAGCGGCGGCGATCACCTGCGGCACGGCATAGACGGTGAGGCCGGCAAGCGCGCCGAACTGGTGGCCGCTCAGGTGGAGGCCGAAGGCGAGCAGCGGCAGCGAGAGCACGACCACCACGCCCAGCACGGCGGTGAAGCCGATCGAGGCCGCGACGTCGTCGCCGTCCGCGCCGATCACCGGCGCCACCGCCGCAATGGCCGAGTTGCCGCAGATCGAGTTGCCGCAGGCGACGAGCAGTGCCATGCGCTTCGGCAGCCGCAGCATCCGGCCGATCAGATAGCTGCTGGCGATCGCCACGCAGACGACGCCCGCGATGCCGAGCAGCAGGCCCGGCCCGGCGGCGAGGATCGTCGCGGCGCTCACCGAGGCGCCGAGCAGGACGACGGCGAGTTCGAGCAGGAACTTGGCACTGAACGTGATGCCGGGGAACCAGCGCTTGTCCGGCGTCCAGGCGGTCCGCACGGCGGTGCCGATCAGGATCGCGAGAACCAGTGCTTCCAGCCAGGCGCGTCCGAACACCGATTCCTCGATCCGCTGCAGCACGAACGCGCCGCCGGTGACGGTCAGGCACAGCGCCAGGCCGGGCAGCAGCGTGCTGCCGGGCAGCGATGGGCGGCGGGACAGGCTCTGCGTCGTCACATTGTGTCTCCTTGCTGAGACACAGATGCGGCGCCACAACCGATCATTCCAACGATTAGTTCATATGGTTTTGATCGTCTTTGGTTGTTGGTCCGGCTAATTTGGCAGTCACGCTGGGCAGAGTTGCACCAGTTTACACGCGGCAGTCAGAGAATGTCGTTCAGTGACGAAGGGCTGCGGCGATCAGCCCGATCGCCTTTCGCGATCAGATCACCCAGTCCTGCTGCGCGTCGAAGCTTGCAATGACGTCCAGCAATGCATCGGCGGCCTTGCTGCGATACCGTTCTTTCTGCCGCAGGCCATGGAAGCGGCGCGGCGGCAGCGCGAAGGGCAGGGCGAACAAGGCGCGTGCTTCCAGGAGCGGCAGGACGACGAGCTGCGACAGCATCGCGGCGCCAACCCCTGCGCGCACAGCGGCGAGGACCGATTCATTGGAAGGCAGGGTCAGCACGACATTGAGGTGGTGCGGGTCCAGCCCGCGATCGCGGATCGCGGTTTCGAAGGTCGAGCGGGTGCCGGAGCCGGGCTCGCGCATCACCCAGGGCGCGGCCGCCAGCCAGGCGTTGGTGATCGCCTCGGCAGGATTGCTGCTGACCAGCAGCATGCGATCCTCGCCGACCTCCCAGTGGGCCAGCGACGGATCGTCGACCATGCCTTCGACGAAACCCAGTTCGGCCTCGCCATCGCGGACGCTGCGCGCGGCGCCTTCGGTATTGGCGATCGCGACCGACAATTCGATATCGGGATAGCGGCGGTGGAAAGCGGCCAGCCGCGCGGGCAGCCAATAGGCGGCGATGGTCTGGCTGGCGACGAGCCGGAGATGGCCGCGCTTCAGCCCGGCATATTCGCCGAGCGCCAGCGTTGCTTCTGCCGCCCGCGCGAGGACGGCGCGCGCCTCGCCGAGGAAGAAACGACCTGCATCGGTCAGCTCGATACCGCGACCGACGCGGTGGAACAGCTTGATGTCGTGCCGTGCCTCGAGCGTGGCGATGGCGGCGGACGCTGCGGACTGGGTGACGCCCACCGCCTCCGCCGCCCGCGTCATATGCTCGCGTTCGGCGACTGCGACGAAGATGCGAAGCTGTTCGAGGGTCATGTCGGGAGCGTAGCGGTTTCTCCGGATTTGTCATCGTCGGCGGCCGAGGGGGGCGACGATCGGTGATGCCCGATGGTCATGCTCCGCAGCACGCCGTCGCGCCGGACCAGCCCGTGCATCAGTGCCGCAGCGAGGTGGAGCAGGATCAGCGCGAAGAAGGCGAGCGCGATCGCGGTGTGTACCGCGCGCAGCAGCGCATAGAGCGCGAGGTCATGCGGCAGGATCGGCGGCAGCACGATGCCGTCCCCCAGTCGCACGGGATAGCCGCCGGCGGACAGCATGCCCCAGCCGATCAGCGGCAGGGCGAACAGCGCGGCGTAGAGCAGCACATGCGATCCCCAGGCGATGCGCTTCTGCAGCGGCGCCAGATCCTCCGGCAGCGCGGGCGCGCCGGTCGCGAGACGCAGCGGCAGGCGCAGCACCACGAGGACGAGAATGGCGATGCCGATCGGACGGTGCAGAGCGAGCAGCGTCCCATAGGCCGGGCCGCTGGTGGAAACCATGAAGACGCCGATGAACAGCATCGCCAGCACCAGCGCCGCCATCAGCCAGTGCAGCACGCGCAGGGCGGGGTTAAAATCGGGCGAAAGGCGGGTCATTGCTGCGCTCCCTTGGCCAGGTCTTCCCCCACGGCGCTGGGGTGTGGGCCTTCGGCGGCGCGGCGGGTGAAGGACGAGGAATAGCCCTTGGCGCGGGCGGCGAGCAGCGGATCGTCGGACAAGGCAATGCCCTCCGGCAGGATGGTGGGGTCGAAGTTGAAGTCGCGGCAGCTGCCGGTCTCTTCCGGCTGGGTGGCGCGGATCGTCAGCGTGCCGGCATCGATCGTGCGGTGCGGGCCCTGCCAGGCAACCGTGGCCTTGTCGGTCACATCGCCCGGATTGGCCTCGACCAGCAACAGGTGCCAGCGCGACGGGCCCTTGGCGGTCCGGGCGATCATCTCCTGGAACAGCGCGTCGCGGGGGAGTTGATCGAGGTGCTGCTTGTCGAGACCGGCGAGCGGCGCCTCGGGCACGAACTGCCATCGGACGAAGCGTGTCGTCCCGCCGGCATCGGTGAAGCGGAAGGCATTGATGCTGTAATAGGTCGCGTTGGCGAAGCTGTTCGGCAGCACCGCCTTCGCCATATAGCCCTGGAAAGCCTTCACTTCGGGATGCGCCGCCAGGAGGGCCTTGAGCACGGCCGGATCGGGCTTGCCGGTCTTCGGATCGGGTGTCGTCGCGCGTTGGAGCGCGATGAAGGAAGCGACATCGGCGACCGGGAAGATCGGAGTGTGGTCCAACGCCATGCGCCATTCCTGCCCGTCGGGCGTCTTCAGCAGCAGCGCCATCGAATGGAACACGTTGCGCCCGTCGCCCGCCAGCGGATTGCCGCCTGCCAGCGAAAAGCGCCCGAGCACCGGTAGCGTACCGGCATGCAGCGTTCGCGCCGTGGTGAGGGCGCTGCCCCTGCCGTTCGCCCCGAAATCGCCGGTGAAGCAAAGTCCCTTGGCATGGGCGCGACGATAGCCGGGCTTCACGCCGCCGCTATTCGCCTCGAGTGCGGTCGTGATGTCGCCGCCGCTGATGCGACGGGGGCCCAGCCAGCCGGCCGCCCAGGCAAAGCCCGTGAGCAGTGCCAGCACGGTTGCGCCGATCAGGGCGAAGGCGCTTATCGTGCGCCGGTCGAACATGGGCATATCGATTCCGGTTCAAACTGATGTCGCGGGAGTAGACGACGCAGCGCCGGCAATATTCCCGCAGTCCGGAAGAAAAAATTAGACACTGGAATAATGGCGCGCCTCGCGCGTCTCGCGCCTAGGATGGTGTCGATGTCGGTCAGCGCGGAGATGATCGCTGAAGTTCAGCCGCTGATACCTGCGTTGCGGCGCTATGCGCGCGCCATGCTGCGCCATCGCGACGATGCCGACGATCTGGCGCAGGACGTTCCGGAGCGTGCGCTCGCCCATTGGCGCAGCCGCCGTGGTGCTACCAGCCAGCGTGCTTGGCTGTTCACCATCCTGCACAATCTTGCGCTCGATCGGCTGCGTCGCCGCCCGCGCCGGGGCCCGGAAGCGGCGATCGACTCCGTGCCGGAGCAGTGGTTGGCGGTGCCGGCGGAACAGGAGCGCGCTATCGCGCAGCACGATTTGCTGGCGCAACTCGCGTTGCTGCCGGAGGATCGCGCGCGGTGCTTCTGCGCGTTGGCGTGGAGGATCTCAGCGGCCGAGGCCACGGCGGTGCTCGGCGCGCCGCTGGGCATGGTGATGTCCCGGCTGTCCCGCGCCCGCGAGCGACTCCGCCGGCAACTCGAAGAGGGGGTCGTGCAACCCACGCACTGAGGGTGGTATGATGCGCGGCGCCGATAACTGAAGCGGAACTCCAGGCCCATGTGGATGGTCGCCTTGCTCCCGAGCGGGAGTTGGAGGTTCGTGCCTGGCTTGCAGCGCATCCTGAAGACGCCGCGCGGTGCTCCGCCTGTCGCGCCCAGAAGGACGCGCTTCGGGAAGCACTGCGCGGCGTGACGGAGGAACCCTTGCCTGCCGCGCTGAACCTTCGGGTGCGGGTAGCGCGTCGCGCGCGGTGGACAGCACTGAGTCCGGCAGCCGTTGCCGCAGGTGCCGTCTTCGGGACGGCACCGGAGGCCGATCTGCACGGCGCCGCCAACATCGTTCGCTCCCCGCTTGCCCGCATCTAGGCGAACACGGCTCAGCGGCGCCCGCGGCGGCTTTTTCGCCAAGGGCCCCGGCGCCCGATGCTTCGCGACTGCAAAGCCTGCGGAAATAGGATAGACGGCGGGCGAGCCGTATCGAGGGGGAAATATGATGGCTTCGGGGTGGGGTGGGGCCCGCAACGCAGTTGATGCATCCGCTATCCGCGCGGACAGCGGGCCACCACCAGCATGGCATGCTAGGGCGCGGGAGGGGCGGTGAAGCGATGACTGCCGCTACGGTCCTGCATATAAGCTTCGATTTTCCGAGTCCGTTGGCGGCGCCGCACATGACCCGCGCGGTGGAGCGCCTGGTCGACAGCGCCGACGGCTTTCGCAACATCGTCTACAGCATGACGCGGGTCGGGAACCTCGGTCGCGAGATCGCCGCCCTGCGCTATGCACCCGATCGAGTCGCCATCGCCTATCGCGCGCTTCCCAAGGGGCTGGGATTGCGTCATGCGATGGCGCGGCTGGTGCGGTGGATCGCCGCCGACCTGCGCGACCGGGGTATCGCCATCGACCTGATCCATGCGCACAAGTTGACGACGGACGGGATCGTCGCGAGCCAACTCGCCCGCGAATTCGGCGTGCCGTATCTCTGCAGCATCTGGGGCGATGCGGACGGCTGGGTTTGGCGCGGGAGACCCGACCTGCACGGCCATTGGCGCGAAATCGCCGCCTCCGCGCATGCGCTGATCGCCACCGCGCCCTGGGCAGCCGAGCGGTTTTCGAAGATGCTCCGTCTGCCGCTGCGAGCGATCGCGGTGCTGCCGGTGATGGGCGGGGTGGCGGAGCCGACCCCCTCGAGCGTGTCCAGCGACCGGATCGTGTCGCTCTTTCATCTCGCCCATTGGCGCCGCAAAGGGATCTCGAAGCTGATCCCGGCAATGCAGGAGGTCGCCGAGACCGGGGCAGGGTGGCACCTCGACATCGTCGGCGGTGGCAATGCGCGGAGCCATCTCGAGGTGGACCGGCTGATCGCGCGTGCCGGCGCGCGCCGGCAGGTTCGTCTGCTTGGGCCGGTGCCGAATGGGTCGGTACGAGAGCTGCTCGGCGGCAGCGCGATGCTGGCGCTGCCGAGCCAGCAGGAGACTTTCGGCATGGTCTTCGTCGAGGCGCTGTTCGCTGGAATCCCCGTGCTCTATCCGGCCGGCTGGGCGATCGACGGGTATCTGCCCCCGGATCGGATCGGCTATGCCTGTCGCGCGGACGACCCTGCGGATATCGCCGCGGGCCTGCGGCATGTCATGACCAACCAGCAGGCACTGAAGGAGTCGATCGCGCGGCTACAAGCCGAGGGCGCGCTGGCGCGGTTTGCACCGCACAGCATCGCCCTCGACTATCGCCGCCACCTGTCAGCGGCGCTGGGCTGACGTTACTTCAGCGCAGTGCACCAGGTGCGCAGGCACGGCACGAGATGTTCGAGATAGGGGCGCAGCATGCCGCTGGCGCCACCCGCGCGCGCCGCTACATTCTCGGTGAACTCCGCCATCATCGTCAGATAGTCGGCAGGCGCGACCTCTGCCGAAAGGCTGAAGATCTCGATCGCTTCCTGGTTGACCATATGCGCGATATGCTCCTGCCAGATATTGCGCTGCATGTCGCCGGCCTTGCGATGTCCGATCATGGGGGCGCCGACGGTCAGCGTGTCGCCCGCGCGATCGACCAGCATCTTCAGGATGAAGCCGCCCCAGATGTCGCCATAGCGGTCGATCATCCAGTGCGGCAGCACCGGCACGTGCATCGGCAGCTGGTAGACCGCAGGGGTGACCTTGCGCCGGAACTGCATGTTCATCGAGCAGACCGACACCAGCGCGCCGGGGGCGATCGCCGCAGAGGGGATCGCGAGATCGACTTCGGGCCAGCGCCACTGCGGGCCGTTGATCTTGTCGATGCCGTTGACGTCGAACGCGTCGGTCCACAGGCCGAGGTTGAAGATCGGCGCCTCCCCGTTGGTCGCGTCGCCGATGGAAGCGCGCTGATAGGCGCCGCGGCATTCATAGGGAAAGCCGCGCGGGAACAGGTTGTCCGGCGTGCCTTCGTAGAGGTCGAGGATGTTGAGGTGGCGCAGGCCTTCGCCGAGCACCGGGCGCGGCTTGGCGGTGAGCGCCTCGGTCACCTCGGCGAAGAAGTTCTGCGACGTGACCTCGCAGTCATCGTCCAGCGCCACGATGATTTCGTCGTCGTCGCTCTCGTGCCAGGCGACGTAGAAGCCGAAATCGCGGCAGGCGCCATTGCGGCGCGGGAACCACGCGTCGGCATCGCCCAGCATCCGCTTCCGGTCTTCCCAAGTATAGATCCGGAAGCTCGGATGGTCGACGGTGACCGTTCCAGGTGAATCGTCGACCACGACGAAGCGGGCGCCCGCGTCGATCAGCGGCGCCAGGTATTCCAGAGATACCGAGCGATTGGAGGGAACCACTATGATCATGGTTTCTAGGCCTTTATATCGAACGAGATGAATGGGAGGTACGCATACTGATATTTGCGACCCTGCAGCTTTGTTCGTGCAGTTATCAGTTTTTCAGCTGTGCGCTTGAGCGCGCGCCGTGAAGAAGATTGTGATGCCAGTGATGGCTGTATCGATGTCGGCCAAGGCACTATCGGGAGGAGTCGGCGGCGGTAGGCGCCGTGGAGGTCAAGCCGCGTAGCTACTTGGCGCGATCAGCTTTCCCGGATTTCCACGGACCGTCGCTCCGTCCGGCACGTCCTCGGTCACCACGCTGCCGGGAAGCACGACCGCGCCCTTGCCGACCTTGAGCCCAGGCAAGACGATCGCTCGGGCGCCGAGCGTTGCGCCCTCGCCGATATAGGTGTGCTGCCAGACCCTGGTGGCGATGTCGTGGGTCAGCACCACGGCCTGTTCGCCGATGACTGCGCGGGCAGCGATGTGCACGCCTTTTGGAAAGGTGCGGTCGATGAGCGCGCTGTCCGCGATGACCGCGCTTGGATGAATATCCATCCCCCAGATGCGCGTTCGGACAAAGCGCCGCCATATGCGAGCGAACATGGTATCTGGCCCCCCTCCAGACTATTCGCCAATCGACTAAGCCCCTTCCCGATTCGCCTCAACCCATAATATACTGCCCGCATCATGTTGCGGTCGCTCGATCAATTGGATTTCATCCGCCTGCCACTGTATGCCTTGCGGCGTTGGTGGCTGCAGCGTCGTCACGGCATTGTGATCCATCCGAGTTCGCGCATCTCTTTGCAGGCCAAGATTCTCTCCGGCGGACCCGGCTGCATCCTGATAGGCCGCGACACGATGATCGCGTTCAAGACGCTGCTCGTCGCGCGCGAAGGCAAGGGCTTCGTTCGACCGATCATCATCGGCGATCGCTGCCTGATCGGCGGGGGTGCAATGATCCTGCCGGGTGTGACGATCGGCGATGGCTGCGTGGTCGGCGCGGGCGCGGTCGTCGCGGACGATGTTCCGCCCGGCTGCATCGCTGTCGGCAATCCCGCACGGGTCGTCAGGCGCGGGATCGAGACCGCAAGATTTGGGCGCCTCCAAGGCGTGGTAGGCAACGAAGGCCGTGATCCGCTTGCGATAGGGGACCGGGCCCGTGATCGGCGCTGTTCCAACGAAGAAGGGGAGCCGAGCGCCCTAGCGTTCGGCTCCCCAGTCGATCCCCCGCTAGAGGGGTGAGCGGTCGCAAGCGGGGGAACTGCTTCGATCAGAAGCGGGTGCCGACGCCGAAGCCGAACACCAGCGGGTTGATGTCGACGCTGGTCTGGTTGATGGCGCCGCCGGTGTTGAGCCGGGCAGTGGTGCTCATGTCGATGTACTTGACGTCGAGGTTCAGGAAGAACTTCTTGTTCAGATCGATGTCCACGCCCGCCTGCAACGCATAGCCGAAGCTGTCCTTCAGCGAGAGGCTGGTTTGGCCGAGCGCCTTGTTGAGCGAGTCGCTGGTCTTGGCCGAATAGAAGGTGGTGTAGTTGACGCCAGCACCGACATAGGGACGCACCGCGGCCTTGGGCATGAAGTGATACTGGAGCGTCAGCGTCGGCGGGAGCACCCAGGTGTGGCCGACCTTGCCGAGCGACGAGATCGCCTCGCGGCCCTGAATGTCGTGGCGGGTGCTGGAGACGATCAGCTCGGCGCCGATATGGTCGGTCGCCATGTAGGTGAAGTCGACTTCAGGCATCACCGCGTCGCCGACGCCGACCTTGGCGGTGGGGAGGGCAGGCGTGATGCCGCTCGACGATTCATTCGGGGCGACGACGATGCCGCGCAGGCGGACCAGCCAGTCGCCGGCCGTGATGCCCGCTCGGTCCTGTGCCTGGGCGCTCGCGGTCGAGGCCAGCAGACCGGCAGCGGCCAGACCGACAAAAAGCGAAGTACGCATGGTTCATTTCTCCTCGTGTTCGACGAGGCACCGGGTAGCCGCAACTTTCCGCCACGGTTTTGATCGGGCGCAACGTTGCGCGTAGGTAATGTTCCCAAGGTGGTCCCTTCGCCTGCCTGGGACCAATACGTAACGACACGCCGTACGCGCGCGATGCATGCCACGCGCGGAGGCGGATATGTTCATGGATCGAAACCAGCCGGATCTGGGTGCTGCGGAGTGGAGCCTGCCGGCGCGTTGTGCGGCTTGCGGTGTGCGAATGGCCTCCTTGTGCGGCGGCATCTCGGCGGGCGCGCTGGAGGCGCTCAACCGTATCGGGCGCAAGCGCGTGCTGCGCCGCGGCGAGGCGCTGATCTGGCAGGGCGACATCGCCGAGCAGGTCGGCATCCTCCATCACGGGCTGGTCAAGCTTTCCGCCTCGCTGGAGGACGGGCGCGAGCAGATGCTGGGGCTCGCCTTCCCGGCCGACTTCGTCGGCGCGATCGGCGACCGGCCGTCGAGCCACTGCGTCACCGCGCTGACCGAGACCGAGCTCTGCGTCTTTCCGCGCAGCGCGCTACCCGGGCTGGTCGAGGCGTATCCCGAGATCGGCCAGGCGCTGCTGACCCGCGCCTATGACGAACTCGACCAGCTCCGGAAATGGATGCTGCTGCTCGGCCGCAAATCCGCCGAGGAGCGCGTCGCCAGCCTGCTGCTGCAGTTTGCGGCGCGTGGCACCTGCAGCCCCGGCGCGCCGGTCGCGCTGCCGCTCACCCGCCAGCAAATGGCCGAGCTGCTGGGGCTGACGATCGAGACGGTCAGCCGCAAGCTGACCGCGATGAAGCGCGACGGGGTGATCGCGCTGCCCGATCTGCGCAGCTTCGTGATCCTCGATGCACCGGCACTTGCCGTGCTCGCGGCCGAGACTCCGTAACTAACCGCATGTCGGCGCGCAGTGCATCTGCCTAGCTTGCTTTCATCCAAGAAGAAGACCGGATGAAATGGAGGCGACCATGAAGAATGTACTCGTTCTGATGCATGACGACGCCGGACAGGAAGCACGGTTCCAGGCGGCGCTCGATTTGACGCGCGGGCTGGAAGGGCATCTGCGCTGCGTCGATATCGCGATGGTGCCGGCCTATGTCGGCGATTACACCGAATTCGGCGGCGGTGCCGCATTGCTCGCCGACGAGCAGACCCGCGAGGCGGCCAACCGCGTGCGGATGGAGGGGCGGCTCAAGGCCGAAGACGTGCCCTATGACTGGGTGGACGCCACCGGCTTTGCCCGCGAATGCCTGCGCGACGCTACCGCGCTAGCCGATCTGGTGGTGCTCAACCGCGAGCTTGACAAGATCGACTATCCCGACATGCGCGACCTGATCTGCGATACCATCCTCAAGACCGGCAAGCCGATCGTCGCGGTGCCGGAAAAGACGCTGGGTTTCGATCTCTACGGCCATGCGGTGGTCGCATGGGACGGCTCGCGTACTGCGGAAGCCGCGCTGCAGGCGACGGTATCGCTGCTGAAACATGCCGGAACGGTGACGATCCTGGTGGTCGACGAAGGGGCGCTGCGGCTGCCCGCCGCCGAGGCCGCGGAATATCTGTCGCGGCACGGCATCCGGCCCGAGGTGCGGGTGGTACCCAAGACCGATACGGTGGGCGGCGCGATCCTGGGGGTCGTGGAGGCGCTCAAGGCGGCCTATCTGGTGATGGGCGGCTTCGGCCACAGCCGCTTCCTCGAGGCGGCGTTCGGCGGGGTGACGCGGCGGATGCTGGCGGAAAGCCCCGTGCCGCTGCTGCTGGCGCACTGACGCGGGCGAATCGCCGGCGATTGCGATCGGCCTGAAAAAGAAAAGGGGCAGGCAACCCTGGGTGCCTGCCCCCTTTTACTGTTCGCACGGCCCCAACAGGCCGCAGCGACCTCGCTTACTTGACGTGCTTGGCGAGGTGCTTGTTCATTTCGAACATGGTGCACTTGTCGCCGCCGAAGATCGGCTTCAGCGTATCGTCGGCCAGGATTTCGCGCTTGTTCGCAGGGTTCTGCAGGTTGTGCTTCTTAATGTATTCCCACACCTTGCTGACGATCTCGCTGCGCGGCAGATCGGCGGTGCCCACAATCTTCGCCAGTTCGGGCGACGGGGTAACCGGCTTGGCAATGCCACCGCGTGCTTTGGTCTCGGCCATCGTGTCTAACTCCTGTTCGTACCCCTTATCGGGGCTATTCCTTCGTCAGCGCCTCGGGATTGAGAGGCTTCCTCCCCCTTGTCGCAACCAACGATGTACTGCGGTTCGTGCGGTGATGCACGCCCCTGTACGCCTTTGACTGCGGGAAAGGGCTTCTGTCCAGCGCAGACCGCATAGAAGCGCGGCGAACCGCTGCTTTGCGGCGCTGCGGTGGTGCAGCCGAGCAACACTTTAGGGCAAAAACGTAGCAATATTGCGCGTTCAGGCCAAGACTCGGGTCTGGACCAGCCCTTCGAAGGTGCCGCGCACGTCCGGTGATGCATCCGCCGTCAGCCGTTGGACATCGGCCAGGAAGCTCGCGGCGTCGGCGCCGGGGGCGCGATGCGCCGTTTCCCAATGGCCGAACTCGCGGCGGTCGACGATCCGGCGGGACAGCAGCACGATCGCACGATGCCGCGGATCGCACTGGATGCGCGTGAAAGCGGCCTCCACCGCAACCTCGGGACCTTCCAGCGCCTGGAGGAAACGTCCGCCATCGGCATAGAGCAGGCCGCTGATCCGGTCGCGCGCGTTGTTGCGGCGGGAGACGGTCAGGATGTCCTGGGTAGGGCAGGGCGCGGCGGGGTTGGCGGAACTGACATAGACGAGCTGCAGCATGGAAATCCTCTCCTGCGAGCGCGCGTTTTCGGCGTCGACTGGTTAATAGCAGATTAGGACGTCGATGCTCGCTTGTTTTTCAGCTATTTAGTCCAAGCTGGACAAGATCGTATAATTCCGGCATCAGGAGGGCGTGATCGACGCCCTGCGCCTTACCCTGCGACTTATCCGCCCTTAGGGGCCGATTTCGCACGCGCGCGTCTCCCCTAAGGGCAAACCGGAACTTCCCTATCGCATCACGGCTGCGCTAGGCGCGGCCAGACCTTGAAGAGAGACACGGCCCATGTTGCGCGACCCCAGCGTCAAATATCGTCCCTTCCCGCAGGTGGATCTGCCCGATCGCCAATGGCCCAGCCGCACCATCACCAAGGCGCCGCGCTGGCTCTCCACCGACATGCGTGACGGCAACCAGGCGCTGATCGATCCGATGGACGGCGAGAAGAAGACGCGCTTCTTCGAACTGCTGGTGAAGGTGGGCCTCAAGGAAATCGAGGTCGGCTTCCCGAGCGCCGGCGCCACCGAGTTCGACTTCATCTCCGGCCTGGTGCGCGAGGGCAAGGTGCCCGACGACGTGATCGTCCAGGTGCTGACCCAGTCGCGCCGCGATCTGATCGAGACCAGCTTCCAGTCGCTGAAGGGCGCCAAGCAGGCGATCGTCCATCTCTACAATGCCGTCTCGCCGGCCTGGCGCCGCATCGTGTTCGGCATGAGCCGCGACGAAATCCGTCAGATCGCCATCGAGGGCGCGAAGGTGCTGCGCGACGAGGCGGCCAAGCAGCCTGATACCGCGTGGCATTTCGAATATAGCCCGGAGACCTTCTCCACCGCCGAACTCGATTTCTCGGTCGAGGTCTGCGAGGCGGTGATGGACATCCTGCGCCCGACGCCGGAGCGCCCGCTGATCCTCAACCTGCCGGCGACCGTCGAGGCGGCGACGCCCAACATCTATGCCGACCAGATCGAATGGTTCTGCCGCAACATCCGCAACCGCGAGAGCGTGGTCATCAGCCTGCACACGCATAACGATCGCGGCACCGGCGTCGCCGCGTCCGAACTGGGCCTGCTGGCGGGCGCGGACCGCGTCGAGGGCTGCCTGTTCGGCAATGGCGAGCGCACCGGCAATGTCGATCTCGTGACGCTGGCGCTCAACATGTACACCCAGGGCCTCAACCCGGGCCTCGACTTCTCGGACATCGACGAGGTCATCCAGACGGTGGAATATTGCAATCAGCTCCCCGTCCATCCGCGCCATCCCTATGCCGGTGACCTCGTTTTCACGGCGTTTTCGGGCAGCCATCAGGACGCGATCAAGAAGGGCTTCGCCTCGCAGGCGGCGCGCAACGACCAGCTCTGGGACGTGCCCTATCTGCCGATCGATCCCAAGGATCTCGGCCGCGATTACGAGGCGGTGATCCGCGTCAACTCGCAGTCGGGCAAGGGCGGCGTCGCCTGGGTGCTCGAGCAGGACAAGGGCCTCAAGCTGCCCAAGCGGATGCAGGCCGAATTCTCGAAGCACGTCCAGGCACTGGCCGACGAGACCAGCCGCGAGCTCAACGCCGCCGACATCTGGGGCCGGTTCGAGCGGGTATATTTGCCCGGTGACAAGGATCGGATCACGCTGGTCGATTATGAGGAAACGGGCGCCGCGGGCAGCCGCGTGTTCGTCGGCCGCATTGCGATCGACGGTGTGGCGCAGTCGATCTCGGGGCGCGGCAACGGCCTGATCTCGGGTGTGGTCGATGCGCTGGCGGGCTCTACGGGGCCGCGCTTGGACGTGGTGGACTATAGCGAGCATGCGATCGGCGGCGGCGCCGATGCGCAGGCGGCGGCCTATGTCGAGTGCCGCACCGAGGATGGCCGGACGGTGTTCGGCGTCGGCATCGATGCCGATATCGCGACCGCCTCGGTGCGCGCGGTACTTAGCGCAGCGAACCGGGCCTGAGGCAAAAAGCCCCTGTCCTCGGAAGGTCAGGGGCTTCCTCTCCTATCAGTGCAGGGTCGCCAACTCGCCCGTGTGGACGGCGGCGCGCGTGCCGGCGGTGCGATCGAAGCGGAAGGCGCCGGCACGCTGCGCAAGCGCGTTGACCTCGCTCGACAGGTTGCGGATCGCCGCCGAGGTTTCCTCGACCATCGCCGCGTTCTGCTGCGTCACCTGGTCCATGCCCTTCATCGCAGTCGAGACCTGGCTGACTGCCGCCGACTGGGCGTGGTTGTCATGGTCGATGGCCGCGATCAGGTCGTGCACCGCCTCGACGTCGCTCGAGATGGTGTCGAGTGCAGTATCGGTGTCGTGCACGGCATCCGCAGCCTGGAGGATGTCGGCCTGGGTCTCGCTCAGCATGTCGCGGGCCTGCTTGGCCTGGTCCTCGGCGCGGAGTGCCAGCGCGGCGACGAGGTCGGCGACGACCATGAAGCCGCGGCCCGCCTCGCCGGCGCGGCCGGCCTCGACCGCCGCGTTCATCGCGAGCACCCGCGTCTGGAAGGCGATCTTGTCCAGGCCTTCGATCACGCCGTCGATATTCTTGGCGCTGCCGCTCGCGCGGTCCATCGCCTGCACCGCGCGGGCGGTAGTGCCGCGGCCGTCGCGCAGTGCCGTGGTCGCCTCGCCGGCGCGCTTCACCGTGTTGTCGGCTGCGATCATCGTGGCGCGCAGGCGCTCTTCGATCTTCGCCAGCGCCTCGGTCGCCTGGGCGAGGTTGGCCGCGCTCTTCTCGGTGCGGTGCGCCAGATCCTCGGAGCCTTGCGCAACCTCGGACGAGGTGTTGCGGATATTGTCGGCGCTTTCGCTGACCAGTTGGACGCGGGCGCGCAGCGAGGCGATTGCCTCGTTGATGTTGTGGCGCAGCACTTCATATTCGGCCGGGAAACGCTGGTCGATCGTGCGGCTGAGATCGCCCTCGCGCAGCGCTAGCAGGCCGTTGCCGAGCACTTCGGTGACTTCGCGCTGTGCCTCGAGCTTGCGCGCATCGGCCTCGCTCTGCGCGGCGGCGGCGGCGCGGTAATGCTCCAGGCCGCTGGCGATGCGGCCCATTTCGTCGGTGCGATCCTGATAGGGGATCGTCGCCACTTCGCCCTTGGCGAGGCGGTCGGTGAGCGCCGACAGCGTGCCGACCGGCTCCAGCACCCGGCGATACATGGTGATGTAGAAATGCGCGGCCTGGCCGCCGACGATCAGCGCCAGCGCCAGCACGATGCCGATCGCGAGGTAGAATTCGAATGCGCCGTTCGCAGCGACGCGCTGCTGGTCCGCCAATGCCATGGTGACGAGCTTGTCCACTGCGGTGCGGTGGGCGTCGTACAGGCCGGTCAGCTTGGCGTAGCTGGCCTCGATCGCGGCGCGGTCGCCCTTGCGGGCGGCGGGCAGGAAGCCCTGTTCGAGTTCGTTCCAGAAGGCCTGGGCGGCAGGGTGTGCCTGCTGGAGCAGCTGGCTGCGCAGGCTCTCGTCCACCCGCGCGGTCTGCCAATATTGGTTGCGCTCTAGGTAGAGCTTCTTGAGGCCCTCCAGCTTCTTGGCACGGGTGCCCACGGTGTCTGGATTACGGGCGATCAGCGTCGCTTCGAGAAACGGCTCGATGATATATTCGGGGGGAGGAAGGATATCTGCGATGAGGTCGGCATTGACCTGCTGGTGCAGCTGCACCTCGCCGCCCATGCGGATGCGATCCAGCCGCCAGGCCGCCAGCGAGCCGCCGACAACCAGAAGCGCCATCATGGCTAACGCGCTGTTGCGAACGAAACTTGCAATCGACATCCACGATCCTCTGGTGACAGGCGCACGCGTCCCCCAAGCGGGCCTCCGGCGAGGAAGGCCTTTGGTAGATTATAGGGGGAGGATCGGGGCGCGGTGCCTCGAATCGGGATTATTGCTGCATATTCGTAAGAATACGGACCACCTCGCAGCCGACGCGGGCGTCCGGGTAGATGTCCTGCTTGGCCGAACGGACGCGGACCTGGATGACGCGCGGATCGCGCATCGCCAGTGCGGCGACCTGCTCGCACAGCACTTCCTGCAGCTCGAAATGGCGCGAGCGGACAAGGGCGTGGATGCCCTCGCGGAGAAAGTCGTAATCGACCACCGCGTCGATCCGGTCCTCGGGCACGTCGGGGTAGCGGCAGGTCATCGCCACGTCGATGCGGACGCGCTGGGGGGCGGCGCGCTCTTCCGGGTGGATGCCGAGGCCCATCGAGACCTCCAGCGCTTCGAGATGGATCACATAGTCAGGCATCGGGGCGGTGCTCGCGTCCTTCGAACATCACGTCGCTGTCGCGCGCGAGGAAATGCTGGCCGCAATCGACATAGACATTCTGCCCGGTGATGCTGCGGCATTCGAGCAGGTGCGCGACCGTGGCGGCGATGTCGGCCGGGTCGACCGGGCGGCGGAGCAGGTTCTGGGTGCCGGTGCGGGCGAATTCCTCCGCGCTCTGGTCGAGGCTGGGCAGGGTGAGCCCAGGGGACACCGCGTTCACCCGCACCCGCGGTGCCAGCTTCTGCGCGAGCATGTGGGTGGCGCCCTGGAGCGCCAGTTTCGAGCAGGTATAGCTGAAGAAATCCGGGTTGAGATTGCCCACCTTCTGGTCGAGCAGGTTCACCACAGCACCTTCCGCCAGATCCGGCTGTGCGGCCAGCGCCATGGCGAGCCCGACAGGTGCGGCGAGGTTCACGTGCATGTGACGGTCGAGCAGCGCGTAATCGGCGATCGGCGCCTGATCATAGGCGAACAGCGATGCATTGTTGACCACTGCGTCGAGCGGGGCACCGAAGGCCGTGCGGCACGCCTCCACCAGTGCAGCGGGGGCCGCAGGATCGGCGAGTTCGGCGCAGACGATCGCGGTCGACGCGCCTGCCGCGCGGAGCTGGGCGGCAAAGGCTTCGGCTTCGTCGGGCGAGTGATGGTGGTGGATCGCCACGGCCCATCCGCGCGCGGCCAACCCCCGGCCGATCGCTGCGCCGATCCGCCGTGCGCCGCCCGTGACCAGCACCCGCCCGGGCATCAATAGCCCATCAGCTTGAGCACTTCGGCCCGGCTTCGCTCGTCCTCGCGGAACACGCCCATCATCCGGCTGGTAACCATGCCCACGCCCGGCGTGCGCACGCCGCGGCCGGTCATGCAGCCATGCTGTGCCTCGATCACCACCGCGACGCCTTGCGGGTGGAGATGGTTCCAGATGCAGTCGGCGACTTCCGCGGTGAGCCGTTCCTGCACCTGCAGGCGGCGGGCGAAGGCATGGAGGACGCGCGCAAGCTTGGAGATGCCGACAACATGGTTCCTGGGCAGATAGGCGATCGATGCCTTGCCGGTAATCGGCGCCATGTGGTGCTCGCAATGTGACTGGAAGGGAATGTCCTTCAACAGCACGATCTCGTCATAGCCGCCGACTTCCTCGAACACGCGCGACAAATGGTGCGACGGGTCTTCGCCATAGCCGGCGCAATATTCCTTCCAGGCGCGAGCGACGCGCTGGGGGGTGTCGAGCAGGCCCTCGCGATCGGGATCGTCGCCGGTCCAGCGGATCAGCGTGCGGATCGCCTCGGCGACATGCTCGGGCACGGGGATCTTGGGCGGGGGGGCGACGATGTCACCGTCTACAGGGTCATGGTGAGGATCGTGCATGTCTGTCTGTCCTTTCGCCGCGCGTGGCGGATTCGGACTGCAGAAACAGCAAAGTGGCTACAGGTGCAACCCAAGGTCAGCGTTCGAACAGCCGATCGAGCGGGCCGTCGGCCAGGCACCAGAGCAGCGCGACGAGCGCGGCGCAGGCGAGGCCGGCGGCGGGCGACGCGATCGCCACGGCGACGCCCGCCAGGTAGAGGCAGCAGGCAAGCATGCTCTTGCGCAGCGTCCGGCGGTGGTAGCGCTGGGCTTCGGCCGACTGGGCGCCGGTGCGCCGGATCACCCGCTGCAGCCAGTTGTAGGCGAAGGAGGGGAGGAGCATCACCTGCATGTACAGCAGCGTCGCCTCGCCGCTGAAATGCTGCTCGCCCAAATAGGCGGTGGCGAAGGGGATCAGGGACAAGGTGAACAGCAGCACGATGTTCGACCAGAGCAGCGCGTTGCCGGCGCGGGTGGCGAACTGGAAGAGCTTGTGATGGTTCACCCAGTAGATCGCCACATAGACGTAGCTGAGTGCATAGGCGAGGAAGACCGGCCACTGCGCGGCCAGTGCACGCAGCCCCGGCGCCTCGGGCGCGTGCAGTTCCAGCACCATGATGGTCACGATGATGGCGATCACGCCATCCGAAAACGCCTCGACGCGCTTGGCACCGTCGCGGCCTTCCTGGTCCTGCATATCCGTCCTCCTGCCCGCGGCCGTGGTGGCGCAGGCAGGAGGACAGGGCAATCAAACCAAGGGTTTACTTGGCCGAGAATGCCGCGTTGATGTGCAGCTTCACTTCGTCCGAGACGAAGGGGACGTATTTGTCCATGCCGAAGTCGCTGCGCTTGATCGCGGTGGTCGCCTCGAAGCCGAAGTTCAGCTTCTTCGACATCGGGTTGGTGCCGGCGCCGACGAGCGTGGTGTCGAGCGTGACGGGCTTGGTGACGCCGTGCAGCGTCAGGTCGCCGGTGATCTGCGCCTTGGTGCCGGTGACGACGACCTTGGTCGAGACGAAGCGGATCGTCGGATACTTGGCCGAATCGAAGAAGTCCGGCGAGGCGAGGTGCTTGTCGAGCGCCGCGACGGTGGTGACGATGCCGCTGGTGGGGATGGTGATGTCCAGCTTGGCGTCGTTCGGCTTGGCCGGATCGATCGTCAGCGAACCGGTGGTGCCGCCGGCCTGGCCGGTGAACTGGCTGAAACCGAAATGGTTGACCTGGAAGTCGACCTGGGTGTGACCGGTGTCGACGACATAGGTACCGGCGGGAACGCGGCTGGCGTCGGCTTGGCCGGGAAGTTCCTGGGCGAAGGCGACCGGAGCGGTCGCGAAAAGAGCGAGGGCAATGAGAGCGCGCATGACTGTTCCCCTTGGGTGGTTGCGTCATGCACGTAATGCGGCCGCCGGCTGCGCAAAGCTAGTGCGCAGCCGGCAACCCACGGTTTCCGCTCGTGATCAGTTCTTCGACTGATCGACCAGCTTGTTGGCGCCGATCCACGGCATCATTGCGCGCAGTTCGCTGCCGACCTGCTCGATCTGGTGGCGCTTGGCGGCGATGCGGCTGGCCTTCAGCTCGGGCTGGCCGGCGCGGTTGTCGAGCACGAAGTCCTTGACGAAGCGGCCCGACTGGATGTCCGCCAGCACGCGCTTCATTTCCTTCTTGGTCTCTTCGGTGATGATGCGCGGGCCGGTCTTGATGTCACCATATTCGGCGGTGTTCGAGATCGAGTAGCGCATGTTGGCGATGCCGCCTTCATACATCAGGTCGACGA
Organism: Sphingomonas sp. ABOLE; assembly: GCF_003950455.1. NCBI lineage: Bacteria > Pseudomonadati > Pseudomonadota > Alphaproteobacteria > Sphingomonadales > Sphingomonadaceae > Sphingomonas > Sphingomonas sp. ABOLE. Next base: position 95,221 of record NZ_QQWY01000007.1, on the reverse strand, counting down.
TGAGCTTCAGTTCGTGCAGGCACTCGAAATAGGCCATTTCGGGAGCATAGCCCGCCTCAACCAGCGTCTCGAAGCCGGCCTGGACCAGCGCGGTGGTGCCGCCGCACAGCACGGCCTGCTCGCCGAACAGATCGGTCTCGCACTCTTCGCGGAAGTTGGTCTCGATGATGCCCGAGCGGCCGCCGCCGACGCCCGACGCATAGGCCAGCGCCACGTCATGCGCGTTGCCCGAGGCGTCCTGGTGGATCGCGATGAGGCAGGGGACGCCGCCGCCGCGGACATATTCGCTGCGCACGGTGTGGCCGGGACCCTTGGGCGCGATCATGATCACGTCGATGTCCGCCGGCGGCTCGATCAGGCCGAAATGCACATTGAGGCCGTGCGCGAAGGCGAGCGCCGAACCCGGCTTCATGTTGCCCTTGAGGTCGGCGTCATAGATCGCGGCCTGGTGCTCGTCCGGCGCCAGGATCATCAGGATGTCGGCCCAGGCGGCGGCTTCCTTGTTCGGCAGCACCTTGAAGCCGGCGGCTTCCGCCTTGGCGGCCGAGGTCGAACCCGGGCGGAGGGCAATCGCGACTTCCTTGACGCCCGAGTCGCGCAGGTTCTGTGCGTGCGCATGGCCCTGGCTGCCATAGCCGAGGATGGCGATCTTCTTGTCGGTGATCAGGTTCAGATCGGCGTCGCGATCATAATAGACACGCATGGTGGTATTCTTCCCTTTCAAATCAGCGGTGCGCGGATGCGCGGAAAATGTCAGGCGGCTTCGCGCCCGCGCGAGATCGCGACGATACCGGTGCGGGCGACTTCGATCAGCCCCACTTCGCGCATCAGCTCGACGAACTTGTCGATCTTGTCGATCGTGCCGGTGACCTCGAACACGAAGCTGGAGATGGTCGCATCGACCACGCGGGCGCGATAGACTTCGGCGAGGCGCAGCGCCTCGATCCGGTGATCGCCGGTGCCGACCACCTTCACCAGCGCCAGCTCGCGCTCGACATGCTCGCCCTTGGTGGTGAGGTCGACCACCTTGTGGACCGGCACCAGCCGCTCGAGCTGGGCGATGATCTGCTCCATCACCGGTGCGGACGCGAAGGTGACGATGGTGATCCGGCTGATCAGATCGTCGTCGCTGATCTCCGACACGGTGAGCGACGAAATATTGTAGCCGCGCGCCGTGAACAGGCCGGCGATCCGCGCGAGGATGCCGGGCTCGTTGTCGACGATGACCGCCAGCGTATGGCGCTCGATGGCTTCTTCCTTGATGTGCATTTCTACCCCTTCGATCCTGCCCGCGCGGGCAGGATCCAAAATCCGGTCAAACCAGCGCCTTGGCCTCGTCGTCCATCTCGCCGGAGACTTCGCTCGCCTGGAGCAGCATCTCGGTATGGGCCGCTCCGCTCGGGATCATCGGGAAGCAATTGGCGAGCTTCGCCACGCGGCAATCGACCAGCACCGGGCCGTCATAGTCGAGCATCGCCTGGATGCCGTCTTCCAGCTCCGCGCGCTTTTCGATGCGGATGCCCTTCCAGCCATAGGCCTCGGCCAGCTTCACGAAATCGGGCAGCGCATCCGAATAGCTCTCGGAATAGCGCGACTGGTAGGTCAGCTCCTGCCACTGGCGGACCATGCCCATATATTCGTTGTTGAGGATGAAGATCTTCACCGGCAGCCGATATTGCGTAGCGGTCGCAAGCTCCTGGATGTTCATCTGGATCGAGGCTTCGCCTGCGATATCAATGACCAGCGCATCGGGGTTGCCGAGTTGCGCACCGATCGCAGCGGGCAGGCCATAGCCCATCGTGCCGAGACCGCCGCTGGTCAGCCACTTGTTCGGCGCTTCGAAGCCGAAATGTTGGGCCGCCCACATTTGGTGCTGGCCGACCTCGGTGGTGATGATCGGCGCCCGGTGCTTGGTCGCCTCGTACAGCGCGCGGATCGCCCGCTGCGGCATGATCGCCTCGCCCGCCTCCGGGAAGTCGAGGCAGCGGCGCGCACGCCAGCCCTGGATGCGGCTCCACCACTCGCCGAGATCGGGCTTGGGATGGGCGCGAGCCTTCCAGCTCTCGACCATCGCGTCCAGCGCCCGCGCGCAATCGGCGATGATCGGCAGATCGACGCGGACATTCTTGTTCACGCTCGACCGATCGATATCGATATGCACCTTGCGGCTGTTCGGCGCAAAGGCATCGAGCCGCCCGGTGACGCGGTCGTCGAAGCGCGAGCCCACCGCGATGATCAGGTCGGCCTGGTTCATCGCCATATTGGCTTCATAGGTGCCGTGCATGCCGAGCATGCCCAGCCACTGGTCCGACGAGGCGGGCAGGGCGCCCAGGCCCATCAGCGTCGAGGTGACCGGCGCGCCGGTCAGCGCCGCCAGCTCGCGCAGCAGGCGCGTGGCTTCGGGCCCCGAATTGATCACGCCGCCGCCGGTGTAGAAGACCGGGCGCTCGGCCGCCGCCAGCATGTCGACCGCTTCCTGAATCTTCGCCGCTTCGGGCTCGGTGGTCGGGCGATAGGTCTTGTGCTGGATCGGGCCCGGCGCCTCGTAGCGCGCGGTGGCGACTTGGACGTCCTTGGGGATGTCGATCACGACCGGGCCGGGGCGGCCCGAGACCGCGATATGGAATGCCTCATGGACGGTCGCGCCGAGCAGTTCCGGCCGCTTCACCAGATAATTGTGCTTGGTGCAGTGGCGGGTGATGCCGACCGTGTCCGCCTCCTGGAAGGCGTCGGTGCCGATCAGCGTCGTCGGGACCTGCCCGGTGATGACGACCATCGGGATCGAATCGAGCAGCGCATCGGTGATGCCGGTAATCGCGTTGGTCGCCCCCGGACCCGAGGTGACGAGGACGACGCCCGGCTTACCGGTCGAACGCGCATAGCCTTCGGCGGCGTGGGTGGCGGCCTGTTCGTGGCGGACGAGGATGTGCTTGATCCGGTCCTGCTTGAACAGGGCGTCGTAAATCGGAAGCACGGCACCGCCCGGATAGCCGAACACGACTTCCACCCCGAGGTCGGTCAAAGCCTCGATCAGGATGTCTGCGCCGCTTTTCTCGGTCACCTTTGCCTCCACGCATTCGAAAAATGGTATACAGTGCGGAAAGTGCTCCGCCGGAGAGAGGCTGCTACTCGCACGAATATGATGCGTCAACCCCTATTGAAATAATTTCCTTTCAATCTTGCTCAAATTTTCGTACGTATCTGTCTCCGCTGTCACCTCCCACCCCCCTGGAGGCTGGCGGCGGAACCAGGTGTACTGGCGTTTGGCATATTGGCGGGTGGCGGTGGCGCCCGCTTCCTGCGCCTGGTCGGCCTCCCATTCGCCCCGCAGCATCCTGCCGATCTCGTCGACGCCGATCGCGCGCAGCACCGGCGCGTCGGCGGGCACGTCGGTGCGGGCGAGCAGACCGCGCACCTCGCCCTCGGCGGTGGCGAGCATGGTTGCGAAGCGGCGATCGATGCGCTCGCCCAGCCAGGCGCGATCGGGGAGCAGGATCATCGCGGCGAGCCGGACCTGGTCGCCGATCCCGCCCTCGCGGCGATCCTGCCACTCGGTGAGCGTGCGACCGGTCGAGCGCACGACCTCGAGCGCGCGGGCGACGCGGGTGGTGTCGGTCGCATGCAGCCGCGCGGCGGCGGCCGGGTCGGCGAGCGCCAGTGCGGCATGCGCTTCGGCGACGGGCAGGGCGCGGATCCCGGCGCGGATGGCGGGGTCGATCTCGGGGATTGGCGCGATACCGTCGATCAGCGTACGCAGATACAGGCCGGTACCGCCGACCAGGATCGGCAGGCGATCCTCGGCATGCGCCTCGGCTATCGCGGCGCGGGCCTCGGCAGCCCAACGCGCGGCGGAGCAGGCCTCGGCGCCGTCGATATGGCCGAACAGCCGGTGCGGGGCGCGGGCCTCTTCCTCTGCGGAGGGGCGTGCGGTGAGGATGCGGAGATCGGCATAGACCTGCATCGAATCCGCGTTGATCACGGTGCCGCGATGCTTTTCGGCGAGCGCCAGCGCCAGCGCGGACTTGCCGCTGGCCGTCGGCCCTGCAATGAGCGCGACGCGCGACAGCCCAGGGGAAATCATGTTCATTGCGACGCTGATAGCAGAAGGTCTCACGTCAGGGCAGCTGGAGGCGGCCAAGGATCGCCTTTCGGCGGCGGGCTGCGCGGCGGGCGCTTGGCGCTGGCTCGACGAGGGCATTGCTGCGGACCTGCCGTTCGCTAGTCAGCCGGACGCCGCGCGTGCTGCGCTGGAAGGTGCGATCGCCGGGGCCGACGTGATCGTGCAGGCAGATGCGCATCGCGAGAAGAAGCTGCTCGTCGCGGACATGGATTCGACGATGATCACCGTCGAATGCATCGACGAGCTGGCTGATTATGCCGGCATCAAGCCGCAGATCGCCGAAGTGACCGAGCGGGCGATGCGCGGCGAGCTGGACTTTGCCGAGGCGCTCGATGCCCGCGTCGCGCTGCTCAAGGGCCTCCCCGAGAGCGCGATCGACCAGTGCCTCGCAGAGCGCGTGCGGCTGATGCCCGGCGCCCAGGCGCTGGTGCAGACCATGCGCGCGCGGGGTGCTCACACGATCCTCGTCTCGGGCGGCTTCACCCGCTTCGCCGAGCCGGTTGGCACGCAGATCGGCTTCGACCGCCGCATCGCCAATGTGCTGGAGATCGACGGCGGCAAGCTCACCGGCACGGTCACCAAGCCGATCGTCGACAGCAGCACCAAGGAAACCACGCTGCTCGGCGCGATGGCCGAGCTGGGCCTCGCCCCGGAGCAGACCATGGCGGTGGGCGACGGCGCCAACGACCTGGCGATGATCCGCAAGGCCGGGCTGGGCGTCGCCTACCACGCCAAGCCGATCGTCGCCGCCGCTGCCGGCGCCCGGATCGACCATGGCGACCTGACGGCGCTGCTTTATGCTCAGGGCATCGCCCGCGCCGACTGGGTCACCGCCTGAGGCCTCAGCGTACCCCGCGGCCGAAGGTGTAGCTGAGCGCGAGGCCGCCCGAGAACTGGTTCTTCGAGCCGAGCCGTTCGGTGACCGGCGACCGCGATGCGTCGCCGGTCAGCCGGTCATAGGCGAGATAGCCGTACAGGCCCCAGCGCTTGCTCAGCTGGCGGATGGCGGTAGACGCGAGGCCGACGCTGCGCACGACATTGTCGCCGACCCGGTAAACCGGAATTCCCACGGCGGCGGCGTCGCGCTGGGTCACGCCGAAATAGGCGCGGCGATATTTGGCGTCGGACAGGTTCACGCGCGGCCCGACTGCAACCAGCCAGCGATCGCCATCGCGCTGGACATAATCGAGCGCGAGCATGCTCACCACGCCCTCATGCCCGCTAACGCCCTTGCGCAGTTCGCCATAGGCACGGAGCTGCGGCGTCAGATAATAGCCGGCGAACACACCGGGTTCGACGGAGAAACCAACCTTGCTCAGGTCGGCGCCGACTCGCTTCTGGGTGCGGGCGCTTTGCAGACCGATGGCAATGCCGGCCTCGAAGCCGTGCCGGTCGTACAGCGTGATATTGGGGCTTTCGTCGGCCGCCTCATATTCGAACTGGGCATCGCCGCGCGCGGTGGCGAAGTCGAACAGCGGCCGCACCGCATTGTGATCGGCGCCGGGATAGCTCGGCACCGCCTGCGCGCCGATCGCGATGCGGTACCGACGGGGGGCCTCTTCGTCCGTGTCGGACTGCGCATGGGCAGGCGGTGCCAGCGCGAGCAGCAGGCCCGCATACATCATGGATCGTTGCATGTATTTTCTCCCCGTCAGCGCTGCACTGCCATGCAGGGCTTGATCGCGCCACAGGCTTTTTCCGCCTCGGCCTGGGAGGGGAAGGGTCCGATCAGTAAGCGCGTGAGCTGGCCGGACTTGGAATAAGTGGGCTGGCGCCCGGGGAAGCGGGTGCGGACCTGTCCCCAGAGCCGCTCGGCATTGCCCGGCGTGGCAAAGGCGCCGAGCTGAAGCCGCCAGCTGCCGGTGGCGCGCGGCGGTGGCGGTGCGGCCGCGACGGTCGGCTTAGCCGCGCGGGCGACGGCGACCGGCGGTGCTTGGCGGGCAGGGGTGCTCTTCGCGACCGGGACGGCGGCCGTGCGCGTCTCCTTGGCGTAGCGCTGCGCCAGGGCCTGCGCCTGCTGGCGATCGAGAGCCGGGATGTGCTGGTCCATCTGCGCCAGCGTTCGCGTCGCGGCGTCGAGCCCGCCGGCCGAGGCGCGGAGCATCAGCGCATAGGCGCGCACCCAATTTCTGGCGACGCCGTCGCCGTTGAACAGCATCACGCCGAGCAGATACTGCGCGCGCGGCTCGCCGTTAGCGACGGCCCGCTCGAGCCACGGCACCGCGGCTTCGCGCTTGCCGTTCTCGAACAGCATCATGCCGTAGTTCGCCTCGCCCAGATCATGCCCCTGCAGCGCGGCGAGGCGATACCATTTCTCCGCTTCGACCATGTCGACCGGGACTCCGCGGCCGAGCTTGTAGATCTGGCCGACATTATACTGCGCGTCGGCGTCGCCCTTCTCCGCCGCCGGGCGCCAGGCCTGCATCGCGCCGGCATAGTCGCCGCGATTATAAGCATCGACGCCCGCCTTTACGGCGGCGTCCTGCGCGAGCGCCGGCGCGGGGAGGGCAAGGCTGGCGAGGAGCAACAGGGCGGCAGTCAGGCGCAAGGCGAATCCCCTTTTGGTCGGCCGTTCGGAAGCGGCGCCCGTGGCTTAGCGGCTTAGAAGGCCCTCGTTAACTCGATCTTATCCGCGGCCGTGGCAAGCGAGTTGCGAGTTTCCGTCGACGTCGAGAGGGTAGATGCGCGTTCTGGCGCTGGCTTCGCAAAAGGGTGGATCGGGCAAGACGACCTTGTCCGGCCATCTGGCGGTGCAGGCGCAACGCAGTGGCGCCGGCCCGGTGGCGATGATCGACCTCGATCCGCAAGGCTCGCTGACCGACTGGTGGAACGAGCGCGAGGCCGAACTGCCGGCGCTCGCGCAGACCAGCGTTGCCCGGCTCGCCGCCGATCTCGAGCTGCTGCGCCAGCAGGGGTTCAAGCTGGTGGTGATCGATACCCCGCCGGCGATCACCCCCGCGATCCTCACCGTGATCCAGGTCGCCGAACTGATCGTCATCCCGACGCGGCCGAGCCCGCACGACCTGCGCGCGGTGGGCGCCACCGTGGAGCTGTGCGAGCGCGCCCACAAGCCGCTGCTGTTCGTGGTCAACGCCGCCACCCAGAACGCCCGGATCACCGCCGAGGCGGCGCTGGCCCTCTCGCAGCACGGCACCGTCGCGCCGATCATGCTCCACCACCGTACCGATTTTGCGGGCTCGATGATCGACGGGCGGACGGTGATGGAGGTCGATTCCGGCAGCAAGTCCGCCGCCGAGGTCGAGAGCCTCTGGGCCTATGTCTCGGACCGGCTGGAGAAGAATTTCCGCCGGACAGTCTTTGCTGCCCCCGCGGCGGCGGCCCCGTTCGCCGCGGCGCGGCCAGCGGGCGGCTTCGGTCGCCGGGTGGTGAATTGAGCGCAATGAACAAGCCGATCGCGTCGCTGAGCGCCGGGCTGCTGGCTCGCAAGGGATTCGCCCGCAAGCCGGTGCTGACGCTATCCGATGGCGATGCGATGGCAGCGCAGCTGGCCCGCACCGCGCGGGCGACCAAGGACAAGGCCGCGTTCACCCTGCGCCTCGATGCCGATCGCCGGCTGCGGCTGCGGCTGGCGGCGGTGGTTACCGGCCGCTCGGCGCAGCAGCTGGTGACCGAGGCGATCGACACGATGCTGGCCGACATGGTCGAGCTGGAACCGCTGGCGCGCCGGATCGGCGCGACCGAAGGACAAGACACCGCATGAAATCCTGCAAACTGCTTTCGATCGGCGCGGCGTTGCTCATGCTCGGCGGCACCGCCGCGACCGGGGTGATGGTGCACGGCGCCGCCTTCGCCACCGTTGCGCCCAATGCCAAGAAGGCGGCGCGCGAGGCCCGGGCGGCGCAAAAGGCGCTTGCCGCGCACAAGGCCGCCGCCGCCGTCGTCCATGCCGAACAGGCGGTGGCGAACGATCCGGAGCGGGGCGACTATCGTACGCTGCTCGGCCAATCCTATCTGCTCGCGGGCCGTTTCACCTCGGCTGCGCAGGCGCTGCGCGACGCGCTGGCACTGAACCCCGAGGATGGCCGCGCGGCGCTCAACCTCGCGCTAGCCAGCATCGGCACCGGCGACTGGGGCGGCGCACGCACGCTGCTTCAGGCGCATGCCGCGCGCATCCCCGCCGCCGATCTCGGCCTCGCGACCGCACTGGCGGGCGATCCGAACGCCGCGCTGGAGATCCTCGCACCCGCGGTGCGCGCGCCCGAGGCGACGGCCCGGACCCGGCAGAATTTCGCACTGGCGCTGGCGCTGGCCGGCCGCTGGGGTGAGGCCAAGGCGGTCGCGGCGATGGACGTCGCGCCCGACCAGCTCAATGCGCGCATGCTGCAATGGGCGAGCTTTGCCCGGCCTGCCAATGCCTATGACCAGGTCGCCGCGGTCCTCGACGTGCAGGCGGTGCAGGATGCCGGCCAGCCGGTGGCGCTCGCGCTCGCCAAGCAGCCCGATTTCGCCGCGATGGTCCCGGAACCCACGCCCGTGGCAACGCCGGAACCCGAACCGGAGCCGATCCCGGTCAGCGATCGCGTACCTACGCCCATGTTTACGCCCGCTCCGGTGCGCGTGGCGAAGCCGAGGTCGATCAAGCCGCTGGCGTCCAAGCCGGCACCTGTGGTGGCCGCCACCGGACCCTATGTCGTCCAGCTCGGCGCCTTCGCCAATGCCGGCGTTGCTCGCGATGCCTGGCAGAAGCTGCGGAGCCGAGTCTCGGCACTGCGCCCCCTCAAGCCGCAGGGCGCCACCGTGCCGAGCGGCACAGCGACGCTGTATCGCCTCTCGGTGGGCAGCTTTGCTCGCAAGGATGCCGAAGGACTGTGCCGCACGGTCAAGACCGGCGGCGGCACTTGCTTCGTCCGCATGGCGGCGGGCGATGCGGTGGCGACTTGGTACAAGCCCGCGTCCCGCGTCGGCATCGCCGCGCGCTGATCATTCAGACCAGCGCGCCGCCCTTGTAGAGGTGCAGCACCCGGCCCTGGGTCGGCAGGCGGTCGAACGGCGTGTTGCCGGCGCGCGCGTTCATCTTGCGCGCGTCGATCACCCAGGGTGTTTCCGGATCGAGCACGATCAGATCGGCCGGCAGGCCAGGCTTGAGCGCACCGCTCTCCAGTCCGAGGATCTTCGCCGGATTGGCGGCGAGCAGCGCGAACAGCTGGTCGAGGCCGAGCTTGCCGTCGCGCACCAGCGTGAGCGACAGCGCCAGCAGCGTTTCCGCACCTGCCATGCCCGGCTCGGAATCAGCGAAGGGCAGGCGCTTGGCCTCGGGCCCGCGCGGATCATGGCCGGAAGCGATCACGTCGATCGTACCGTCGGCCACGGCGAGCAGCGCGGCCTGGCGATCGCTCTCGTCACGCAAGGGCGGCGAGAGGCGCGCGAAGGTGCGGAAGTCGCTGATCGCGATGTCCGACAGCAGCAGGTGCGCCGGCGTGATGCCGCACGTAACCTGCACGCCGCGACGCTTGGCGGCACGGATCAGGTCGAAGCCCGCCGCCGTCGTTACTTGGCGGAAGTGGAGCTTGGCGCCGGTTTCCTCGGCGAGCATCAGGTCGCGCGCGATGGCGAGCGGCTCGGCGATCGAGGGCGCGCTCGGCAGGCCGAGGCGGGCGGCGGTCTCGCCCGCGGTGGCGACGGTGCCGTCGGCCAGCCCGCCATCCTCGGCATGGGCCACGACGGTGAGGTTCAGGTCGCGTGCGTAGAGCAGCGCCTTGCGCATCGTGCCGGCGTTGGCGATCCAGCGGCGGCCGGTGGCGATGGCGCGGGCGCCCGCCGAGGCGTTGATCGCGATTTCGGCCAGATCCTCGCCGTTGAGGCCCTGCGTGGCGGCAGCGAGCGGATGGACCCAGAGCTGCGGCTTGCCCGAGACGGCGGCGCGGCGGACGATGCCGGGATCGTCGAGCACCGGCGACTGGTCGGGCATCAGGCCGACGCGGGCGATCCCGCCGAAGCGGCAGGCGCCCTTGTCCACCGCGAATACGCCGAGGTCGATCAGCGCGGGGGCGAGGACCTTGCCGGCCACGTCGACAATCTCGGTGTCGGCAGGCGCATCGACCTGACCCACGGCCGCGATCGTATCGCCCTGGACGAGCAGGTCGCCTCCGGAGATCCCGCCCTCGGGGCAGACCAGCTTGGCATTGCGGAAGAGGATGCTGCTCATGCCCAGCCCTCCACCCCGCGCGACCGCCTTGTGAGCACGTCGAGGCAGGCCATGCGCACCGCCACGCCCATTTCCACCTGCTCGGTGATCGCGCTGCGCTCGGGATGGTCGGCGACGATCGAGTCGATCTCCACCCCGCGGTTCATCGGGCCCGGGTGCATCACCAGCGCGTCGGGCTTGGCCCGGGCGAGGCGTTCGGGGGTGAGGCCGTAGCGCATGTGGAACTCGCGAGTCGAAGGGATGTAGCCGCCGGCCATGCGCTCGTTCTGGACGCGGAGCATCATCACCACGTCAGCTCCTTCCAGCGCGGCATCGAAATCGGTGAAGGGGGTGACGAACATCCGGTCCATCGCCGGCGGCATCAACGTCGAGGGCGCGACCACGCGCACCTCGGCTGCCAGCGCGGTAAGGGCGAGGATGTTCGAGCGGGCGACTCGGCTGTGGAGAATGTCGCCGCAAATCACCACGCGTTGACCTGCCACCGATCCGCGGCGACGGCGGATGGTGAGCGCGTCGAGCAGCGCCTGGGTGGGATGCTCGTGCCAGCCGTCGCCGGCGTTGAGCACCGGGCAGTCGACCTTGTCCGCGATCAGCCGCACCGCGCCCGAGCTCGCATGGCGGATCACGATCACGTCGGCGCGCATCGCGTTGAGCGTGACGGCAGTGTCGATCAGCGTCTCGCCCTTCTTCACGCTGCTCTGCGCGGCGTGCATGTTGACGACATCGGCACCCAGCCGCTTGCCCGCGATCTCGAACGACAGCAGCGTGCGCGTCGAATTTTCGAAGAAGGCGTTGATCTGGGTGAGGCCTTCCAGCCTTTTGTCGCTCTTGGCGCGGCTGCGATTGGCCTCGACCCATTGTTCCGCCTCGTCGAGCAGGAACATGATCTCGTGGGGCTGGAGTCCCGAAATGCCGGTGAGGTGCCGGTGCGGGAAAACGGCGCTGCCCTGTATCTGGGCACCGGGGCGATGATCGGAGGTGTGCATTAAAGCCGCCGCCTAGAGCGGGGGCGGGCCGGGCGCAAGGCCGCGACTCCGCCCGCCCGCGTTATGCGGCCTTCTTGTCGAACAGCGACAGCAGGATCTTGGGCTGATCGTTGGCGATCGACAGGGCCTTGGCGGCGAGCTGCTGCTTGATCTGCGCCGACTGAAGCTTGGCCGATTCGACGCCAAGATCGGCATCGACGATGTTGCCCACCGCGATATCGAGCACGCCGCCGAGCTTGGTGTTGAACAGGCTGGCGATGTCGAACGAGCGCGCCTTGGTGCCGAAATGGCTGAGCGCTTCGTTGACGCGCCCCTTGGCGCCGTCGACTACGCCGATCGCGCTGCCAAGTGCGCCGAGCCAGTCGACCGAATCGAGCCCCAGACCCGTGGTGGAGAGGTCGCGCGAGCCGATGCTGATCTTCTCGCCCTTGAGACCGACCGAGACGTCATAGTTGAACGGCACGGCGCCCCTTGCCTGGCTCGTCGTGGCGCTGGTGGAAACGCTGGCGATCGGCGCCGTCTTGTCGTTGAGCGCGACGCCGGTCACTGCCCATGCGGTGCCCGAGTAGGCGCCGTTTGGGTTGAAGCGGAAGCTGAGATCGCCCTTGCTCGGGTCATAGTCGAAGCTGACGATATTCTCGCCGCTCACCGCCTTGCCCGCCGAAACCGCGCCGCCGCCCGCGGCATAGCTTTGCCCGGTGGCGGCGATGCGGGTGCCGTTCTGCCAGACTTCCATCACGTCGCCGTCGCCGAACGCGTTGAACGCGACGTCCATGCGGCCGGCCTGTTGGCCGCCGGGGACGGTGTAGCTGGCGCTGGCATTCTCCGGCGGCGTGCCGAGCGCCTTGGCGGCGCGTTCGGGGTCGCCCGCGTTTGCGCTCGGGGCGTCGGTGGTGACGGTCTGGAGCGTGCTGCCGGTGCCGTTGCTGGTCAGCGTCGATGCCGGCGGCAACGCGGCCATGGTCGGCAACGTTGGCGGGGGGTAGGCGGACGGCGACAGCGTCGTCACCGTCTTGGTGGTGGTCACCGTCGCCGGACGGCCGGTCAGCAGGTTGATGCCGTTGAGATTGCTGTTCTTGGCGATCGTGTTGATCTGGTCGACCAGCGCTTTGACGTCGCGGGAGATCGAGTCCTTCGAGCCGGCGTCGTTGCCGGTGAGGCTCAGCGCCTTTTCGCGGATGCTGTTGAGGATGTTGCTGATCTGCTCCGCACCGGCAGTGGCGACATCGCGCACCGACCCGGCATTCGCCATGCTCTTGCCGATCGCGCGGCGCCCGTCGGCGTCGCTGCGCAGTCGCTGGGCGGTAGTTTATTCGGCGCTGTCGTCCTTGGTGCTGTTGACGCGCTTGCCGGTCGCGATCCGCTCCTGGTGGACCTGCACTTCGGCGGTGGCAGCGTTGAGCGCGCGGACCGCATCCGCAGCACCGGTGTTGGTCAAGATCGACAGCATCTTTCAACGTCCCCCTGTTGATGGGAGGAGGTGTATCCTAGTCAGGGTGAAAGGATCGTGTCTTTCAGGCTTCGCCCGAAGAAAAAGTCACGTGTTTACCAAGCCATCGATGGCACCTTGCAGAATATAGGCGGCCGCCATCTTGTCGATCAGCTCGGCGCGTTTGGCACGGCTGGCATCCTGTTCGATCAGCGCGCGCTCGACCGCGACGGTCGACCAGCGCTCGTCCCACATCAGGATCGGAAAGCCCAAGTCCTTGAGATTGCGGGCAAAAGCGCGCGTCGACTGGGTGCGGGGGCTGTCGGTGCCGTCGAGGTTGAGCGGCAGGCCGATCACCATTCCGCGGACCTGCTGGGCGGTGATCAGCTCGACCAGCGCCGCCTTGTCCTTGGTGAACTTGCTTCGCCGGATCAGCTGGGCCGGGCTTGCGAAGCTCCAGCCGGCGTCGCACAGCGCGGTGCCGATCGTCTTGGTGCCGACGTCGAGGCCGATCAGGCGGCCGCCTTCCGGCAGCACTGCACGGAAATCGCTGGGAACGGTGGTGATCACCGCGCGGCTATAGGGGAGGCGGGGCGGGGCTGCAAAGGCCTCCCCGTCGCCATCCTCAGGGCTTGTAGGCTGCCAGCCGGCGCGCGGCATCGGCGCGGATGTTCGCCCAGAACAGGCTGTAGTCGAACACGTGATAGTTGTTCCCCGGCAGCACGTACTGGCCGAAGTCGGGCGGGGTCGCGCCGATCTTGAGGATGCCGCGCCCGTCGCAGCGCGCCGGCACCCGGCCGGCCTCGAGATGCGCCGACTGCAGGTTGAGGTCCGGGATCAGCGAGCCGAGATTGGCGCTGGCGGGTGCCGAGTCGTTCGGCTTGCCGGTCAATGGGTTGGTGCAGAGCATCCTGGTGCCCGCGCGCGGCTTGCCGGTGAAGCCGTTGCTCGCGTCGAAGGCATCGATGATCAGCGCCGGATCGGCGGGCTCGGCGAAGCTCTGCCAGGAGAGGATGCAGCCGGCCTGGTTCGGCCCGGTACAGGCGGGCAGGCCCATCTTCGGCAGGTCGGCGGTGAGCGACACGGGCCACCCCACCACATAGGCTGCAACGACCCGCTTCGCGATCGGAGTACCCGCGACTCGCTCGGCGAGTAGGCGGGAGAGGTGCAGTGCGCCTTGGCTGTGCCCCGCGAGGATGATCGGGCGGTCACCGGCCTCGTGCAGGAACTCCTCGAACGCCGCCGACACGTCGCGATAGGCATGGTCGAGCGCCTTTTGTGCCTGCGCCTTGCTGGTGAGGAAGGCGCCGAAGGTCGCCTGACGATAGCGCGGCGCCCAGATCGCGGCGCTTTCGTTGAACGCGCTTGCCTGGCCGCGCAGGAACAGCTCAGCGCGGGCATTAGCGTCCGGGTTGTCGAGCGGGGCGTTCCACTGCTTGGTGTCGAGGAACGAGGTTGGGTGGATGAAGAACAGCGCCGCGCGCGGATTGGCCGCGGGGGTGTGCCCGGCGGGGGTCCACAGCGCCGGGTTGCCCGGCTTGTCCGGCCGCGCGATCCACATCTCCGCCCTGGCATAGTCGCGCGGGGAGACCGGCGGCAGCTCCGCGGCGTCTCCGGCAGGCACCATGAACTGGCGCATCAATTGGATGCCGTAGAGCCGATAGGCGAACATGGATGCAACGCCGAGCATGATCAGGATCGCAACCGCATAAAGAAACTTTCGGGCCAATCGGCCTCTCCATTGTGCAATGCAGCATAAACGGGCGGCGACGCAATCGCGTTCCGGCCAGTGTTGCGTGCGAAGGATGCAACCGCAAGTGCCGATCGGGCGACGCAGGCGCTTGAAGGGGCGCGGCTCGGCTGATAGGCGCAGGCGCATGTCCGTAGACACCGCAACCGTGAAGAAAGTGGCGAGCCTGGCGCGTATCGCGATCAGCGACGCCGACGCCGAGCGCCTGGCGCCCGAACTCAACAACATCCTCGGCTGGATCGAGCAGCTCGGCGAGGTCGACACGAAGGATGTCGCGCCGATGACCGCCGTGATCCCGAACACACTGCGCCTGCGCGCCGACGTGATCACCGAGGGCAACCAGCGCGAAGCGGTGCTGGCGAACGCGCCGCAGGGCGAATTTGGCTTCTTCACGGTTCCGAAGGTGGTGGAATGAGCACGCTGACCGATCTGGGCGTCGCCGCTATCCGCAACGGCGTGCGCGACGGCGAATTCTCCGCGCGTGAGGTCGCCGAGGCGTTCAACGCCGCGGTGGCCGGTGCCGACGCGCTCAATGCCTTCATCGTCAAGACGCCTGAGCATGCGCTCGCCGCCGCCGATGCCGCCGACAAGGCGCGCGCCGCGGGCGAGACGCTCAAGCCGCTGGCCGGCGTGCCGATCGGCATGAAGGACCTGTTCGCCACCAAGGGCGTGCAGACCACCGCTGCCAGCCACATCCTCGAAGGCTTCAAGCCGGAGTATGAATCGACCGTTTCGCACCGGCTGTGGGAGGCCGGCGCCGGCATGCTCGGCAAGCTCAACCTCGACCAGTTCGCGATGGGCTCGTCGAACGAGACCAGCTATTTCGGCAACGTGATCTCGCCGTGGCGGCGGGGCGAGGGCGACACCACGCCGCTCGCGCCCGGCGGCTCCTCGGGCGGCAGCTCGGCGGCGATCGCGGCGCGGCTCTGCCCGGCGGCGACCGGCACCGACACCGGCGGCTCGATCCGCCAGCCCGCCGCCTTCACCGGCATCTCGGGCATCAAGCCGACCTATGGCCGCTGCTCGCGCTGGGGCGTGGTGGCGTTCGCCTCCTCGCTCGACCAGGCGGGCCCGATGGCGCGCGACGTGCGCGACTGCGCGATTATGCTTGAGGCGATGGCCGGATTCGACGTGAAGGACTCGACCTCGCTCGACATGCCGGTGCCGCACTGGGAGGCTGGCCTCTCCGCCGATCTGCGCGGCAAGCGTGTCGGCATCCCGGCCGAGTACCGGATGGACGGCACCCCGGCCGAGATCGAGGCGCTGTGGCAGCAGGGCATCGCCTGGCTGAAGGATGCAGGCGCCGAAATCGTCGAGGTCAGCCTGCCGCACACCAAATATGCGCTGCCGGCCTATTACATCATCGCGCCGGCCGAGGCCTCGTCGAACCTCGCCCGCTATGACGGCGTGCGCTACGGCCTGCGCGAGCTGGCCGAGGGCCAGAACCTGCAGGAGATGTACGCCGCCACCCGCGCCGCCGGCTTCGGCGACGAGGTGAAGCGCCGCATCCTGATCGGCACCTATGTGCTCTCGGCAGGCTTCTACGACGCCTATTATACCCAGGCGCAGAAGGTCCGCACGCTGATCGCGCGCGACTTCGACAATGCCTGGAGCCAGTGCGACCTGCTGCTCACCCCCACCGCGCCGAGCGCAGCATTCGGGCTGGGCGAGAAGGTCGATCCGCTGGCGATGTACCTCAACGACGTGTTCACCGTGCCGGCCAGCTTGGCAGGCGTGCCCGCGATGAGCGTGCCGGGCGGGCTGGATGCGGCGGGGCTGCCGCTCGGCCTGCAGATCATCGGCAAGCCGTTCGACGAGCAGGGCGTGCTCAACGCCGGGCTGGCGATCGAGCAGCGCGCGGGCTTCACCGCTCGGCCCAACGCCTGGTGGTAATCTACCAATCCTCCCCGGAACGGGGAGGTGGCAGGCCGACGGCCTGACGGAGGGGTGTCCCCGCTGGTAGGGCGGGGCGCCCCTTCGCCGTTTTCACCCCCTCTGTCGTTGCGCGATACCCCCGCCCTTTTTTGCAGGGGAGGATTTGGTCACCCCTGCACGATCGGCACGGCCAGATACGCCAGCCGTCGCACTTCGCGCCGGCCGCGCACCACCGTGTCGAGGATCAGCCCGGTAAAGAAGCTCAGGGTCGCGACGATCGACAGGCCGGTCACCAGTACCGCGGTCGGCAGGCGCGGGACCTGGCCCGTGTGCCAGTAGGTGATCCCCAGCGGCACGGCGAGCAGCACGGCGAGCAGCGCCAGCACCCCGGCGATGCTGCCGAAGAACAGGATCGGTCGCTCGATGCGGAACAGCGTCACGATCGTCCGCAGGATCCGCCAGCCGTCGCGATAGGTGGACAGCTTCGAGGTCGAGCCATCGGGCCGCGCCGCGTAGGCGGTGACGATCTCCGCCACCGGCATGCGAAGCTCCAGCGCGTGGATGCTGATCTCGGTCTCGATCTCGAACCCGGCGGAAAGCACCGGAAAGCTCTTAACGAACCGCCGCGAGAACACCCGGTACCCCGACAGAATGTCGCTGAAGCTGCGGCCGAAGAGCCGGGCGAGCATGCCGGTGAGCATCCGGTTGCCGAACCGGTGCCCGCGCCGATAGGCCAGCTCCACCTCGGACTTGCGTGCGCCCACCACCATGTCGAGCTGTTCGTCGAGCAGCCGCTCGATCAACGTCGGCGCGGCAGTGGCATCATAGGTGAGGTCGCCGTCGGAGAGGACGTACACGTCCGCCTCGATATCGGCGAACATGCGGCGGACGACATTGCCCTTGCCTTGCATCCGCTCGCTGCGCACCACTGCGCCGGCCGCTGCCGCGACTTCCATCGTCCGGTCGCGGCTGTTGTTGTCGTACACATAGACCGTGGCGCCGGGCAGGCTGGCGCGGAACGCCTCGACGGTGCGGGCGATCGCCACCTCTTCGTTGTAGCAGGGCAGCAGCACCGCCACCCGCAGACCCGCCACCCGTTCCTGAAATCCTGCCTTCACCGCCATGGTCCCCGACGCTTCCCGATCGGCGGCGCCTAATCGACTCGGGAGCGGGGCGCAATTGCCCGCTGGACCTGAACGCTGCGACGCGCGATAGGCGGAGGCACGCATATTTCCATTACCTTGTGAAGAGCACATGGCGACCAAGACTGCATCGAGCTACCGAATCCAGGGCGAGACCGGCGAATGGGAGGTCGTGATTGGCCTCGAAGTCCATGCGCAGGTGACGTCGAACGCCAAGCTGTTCTCCGGCGCGGCGACGGCGTTCGGCGCGGATCCGAACAGCCAGGTGAGCCTGATCGACGCGGCGATGCCCGGCATGCTGCCTACGCCCAACCGCGAGTGCATCCGCCAGGCGGTGCGCACCGGCATGGCGATCGGCGCGGTGATCAACAAATGGTCGCGCTTCGACCGCAAGAACTATTTCTACGCCGATCTGCCGCAGGGCTATCAGATCAGCCAGCTCTTCCACCCGCTGGTGGGTGAGGGCGAAGTGACGATCAGCCTCGACGACAAGGATCCCGAAGCCGAGGTGAAGACGATCGGCGTCGAGCGCATCCATGTCGAGCAGGATGCCGGCAAGCTGATCCACGATCAGCATCCGAATCGCTCCTATGTCGATCTCAACCGCGCTGGCGTGGCGCTGATGGAGATCGTCTCGAAGCCGGACATGCGCTCGCCAGCGGAGGCGGGGGCGTATCTGTCCAAGCTGCGCGCGATCCTGCGCTATGTCGGCAGCTGCGACGGCAATATGGACCAAGGCTCGATGCGTGCCGACGTCAACGTGTCGGTGCGCAAGCCCGGCGAGCCGTTCGGCACGCGCACGGAGACCAAGAACGTCAACTCGGTCCGCTTCGTGATGCAGGCGATCGAAGTCGAGGCGCGCCGCCAGGTCGAGGTGCTGGAGAGCGGCGGCCGCATCGTCCAGGAAACCCGCCTGTTCGATCCGGACCGCGCCGAAACGCGCTCGATGCGCTCGAAGGAAGACGCGCATGATTACCGCTACTTCCCCGATCCCGACCTGCTGCCGCTCGAACTCGACGACAGCTTCCTGGAAGAGTGCCGCCAGAGCCTGCCCGAGCTGCCCGACGCCAAGCGCCGCCGCTATGAGGAATCGCTGGGCCTGACCCCGTATAATGCCGCGGTGCTGACCGCCGAGGCGGAGACGGCGCGCTGGTTCGAGGCGCTGCTCGCCGAGAGCGCGCGGATCCAGAAGAAGGGCGAGCAGGAAGTCGCGCGTTCCGCGGCCAACTGGCTGCTCTCGGACCTGTACGGGGCGCTCAATCGCCTCGGCAAGGGCATCGAGGAAAGCCCGGTCAGCCCCGAGGCGGGCGCCGAGCTGCTCTCGCTGATCGCCGACGGGACGATCTCCAACACGCTGGGCAAGCAGGTGTTCGAGATCATGCTCGAGACCGGCGAGGCGCCGGGCAAGATCGTCGAAGAACGCGGCATGAAGCAGACCAGCGACACCGGCGCGATCGAGGCGGTGATCGCCGAGGTCCTGGCCAAGAACCCGAACCAGCTGGAGCAGTATCGCGGCGGCAAGGAAGCGCTGTTTGGCTTCTTCGTCGGCCAGACGATGAAGGCGATGGCCGGCAAGGCCAACCCGGCGGTGGTCAACGAGCTGCTCAAGAAGGCGCTGAGCTAAGGGAGGCGCGGGGATGCTGCGTAGACTGGTCGTCCTGGCCTTGTGCCTGGTTCCTCTGGCCGCCTCGGCGCAGACCGCGCCGGCGCTGGTGTCCCCGCCTGCCAACCCCAAGGTTGCGCTCGAGACCAGCGCCGGGCCTATGGTGGTCGAGGTGTATCTCGACAAGGCGCCGGTCTCCGCGCGCAACTTCCTGCGCTATGTCGACGCCAAGCGGCTCGACGGCGTGGTGTTCTACCGCACCGTCAAGCCGGCGGAGAATTTCGGCTTCGTCCAGTTCGGCATCCAGAACGCAGCGGCGAAGATGTACCCGCCGATCAAGCATGAGCCGACGACCGAAACAGGCATCAAGCATCTCGACGGCACGCTTTCCCTGCCGCGCCTGGCGCCGGGCAGCGCGCGCGGGGAATTTACCATCATGGTCGGCGACCAGCCCTCCTTCGATGCGGATCCGAGCAAGCCGGGCGACAATCTCGGCTACGCCGCCTTCGGTCGCGTGATCGAAGGCCGCGATGTGCTGCTCAAGATCTTCGACGCGCCCACGTCGCCGACCAAGACGATCATGGGAAGCTTCAAGGGCGAAGTGCCCGAGGCGCCGGTGAAGATCGTCACGGCACGCCGGATCGCCGGCTGATCCGCTTCAGAGCGGCTGCGGCGTCAGGTAGAGATAGCCTGGATCGAATTCGGCGAGTCGTCGAAGCGCCGGCAGGTCCTGGAACGAGACACGTCCGTTACGGAATTCGACGAGGCTGCGCTCGCGAAGTTCGCGGAGCACGCGGTTCACATGCACGGGTGTCAGGCCCAGACATTCGGCCAGTTCGGCCTGGCTGATCGCAAGCCCGTATCCATTCTCGTCCGCGAGCCCGACGACTCCCAGCCGAACGTGGAGTTCGCAGAACAGATGGGCGGCCCGCTGGATCGCCGAGCGGCGGCCGAGCGAAACCTCCCATTCGCGGTGGATCGCCGCGTCGACATTGGTGGAATACCACATCATCCGCGTCAGATGCGGCAGCGTCTCGGTGATCTCGCGCAGTCGCGTGTGGGATGCGCGTGCAATGGTACACGGCGTCAGCGCGAGCAGGGAGTGATCAAGTCGCTTGAGCGTGAAGCCGTGGAGGTCGGCAAAGTCTCCAGCGACATGCACATGCGTGATCTGTCGCTGGCCGTTCTTCAGATCCTTGTAACGGCCGACCAGCCCGTCGAGCAGCAGCGTGGAATAGTTCAGTTCCTCCCCGGCGCGCACGATGGTGCGGCCCGCAGCGTGTACGACGGTGTCGACGATCGTACCCCGCAGCGCAGCCTCTTCTGCCGCGTCGATCTTGTCGCGGAGCCGGAGCTTGAGCAGATGGCGTTCGATCATCGCGATGGTAATCTCCAACAGATGACAGCGGCTCTACCATGTTGGGGTGGGGCCGCTGCCATCGCAGGTTAGGGGAGGGACTTATTGCTGGTTTAGGTCCTGGTTCTTCACGACCCCGTCGGCGCCGTTTTCGCCGCCAGCGCCCAGCGGCACTGCCTTAGTTAGCGGCGTGCCTTGCTCGGCCGCGGCATCTGCGGCGTCGGAGCGGGCTTCGACCGCCTGCTGGATGTCGGGGCGGGGATCGTCGCGATCGTTGATGACGTTCGGCATGAAATGCTCTCCTGGTTCAGGCGACCGGCTGGCCGGGGGTGATGCCGGGATCGATGCTCGGCGTGGTCTCGGGTGCCGGCACGTCGATGTCGGGGCCCGGCGGATCGATCTCCGGCGGCGGGCCACCGGGCTGGCCGGGATTGGGCGCGGGCGCTTCGGGCGGCGGCGTGGTGGGCTGGATGGGGGGCTCTACCGGCATGGGACATCTCCTGATTGTTGCAGCCCCAACGCCTTGCGACACCCAATCGTTGCTTCGTGCTTGCCCCGAACCCCATGACTGCTATAGAGCCCGCCGACCGGCGGTGTCCCCTGCGGGCGTGGCGGAACTGGTAGACGCGCTGGATTTAGGTTCCAGTATCGAAAGATGTGGGGGTTCGACTCCCTTCGCCCGCACCAGTCCCTCGCGGCTGTTGTGTGGTACACCGCAATTCCGATTCTTTGAGAAAGCGTGAGAATGCAGACTGTCGAGACGTTGAACGAGGGCCTGAAGCGCGCCTTCACGCTGAAGATCACCGCCCAGGACATCGACTCGAAGGTCGATGCCGAGGTCAAGCGGGTCGCTCCGCAGATTCGCATGCCCGGGTTCCGCCCCGGCAAGGTGCCGATCAACCTGGTCCGCAAGATGCACGGCGAGGCGCTGACCCAGGACGCGCTCAACAGCTCGATCCAGGAAGGCATCCAGCAGCTGATCGCCGATCACAAGCTGCGCCCGGCGATGCAGCCGTCGGTGAGCCTCGAGGGCGAATATGCCGTCGGCGGCGACGCGGAAGTGAAGGTCGAGCTGGAAGTGCTCCCGGACGTTCCGACCCCGTCGATCGATGGCCTGAAGCTCGAGCGCCTGACCGTGCCGGTGCAGGATTCGGAAGTGCAGGAGCAGCTGAAGCAGCTCGCCGACCAGCAGAAGCGCTGGGACGACGCGGCCGAGGGCCATGCCGCGACCACGGGTGACCAGGTCGTGATGGACTTCGTCGGCAAGGTCGACGGCGTCGCCTTCGAGGGCGGCACCGGCGAGGGCATGGCCGTCGAGCTCGGCTCGGGCCGCCTGATCCCGGGCTTCGAGGAGCAGCTCGAAGGCGTGAAGGTCGGCGACGAGAAGCAGCTCAACGTCACCTTCCCGGACGATTACGGCGCCAAGGACCTGGCCGGAAAGGCCGCGACCTTCGACGTCAAGATCACCGCAGTGCAGACCGCCGGCGAGACCAAGATCGACGACGACATGGCGAAGGCGTTCGGTCTCCAGGACCTGGAGCAGCTGACCGGCCTGCTGA
The DNA here is from genome assembly GCF_003950455.1 of Sphingomonas sp. ABOLE. Taxonomy (NCBI): domain Bacteria; kingdom Pseudomonadati; phylum Pseudomonadota; class Alphaproteobacteria; order Sphingomonadales; family Sphingomonadaceae; genus Sphingomonas; species Sphingomonas sp. ABOLE. The sequence goes on along the minus strand of NZ_QQWY01000007.1, from coordinate 73,234 downwards.
AGGGCCAGATCGAGCAGCAGCTCAATGGCCTGACGCGCACCCACATGAAGCGCAAGCTGCTCGACCAGCTCGCCGCCGGCCACGACTTCCCGGTGCCGCCGTCGATGGTGGAGGCCGAGTTCGACCAGATCTGGCACCAGCTGGTCCACGAGACCGAGCATGAGGAAGATCCGGCCGCAGCGCTTGCCGAGCTCGAGAGCGAGCGTGACGAATATCGTGCGATCGCCGAGCGCCGCGTGCGCCTGGGCCTGCTGCTCAGCGAGATCGGCACCGCCAACGGTGTCGAAGTGACCGCGCAGGAAATGAACCGCCTGATCGCGCAGGCCGCGCAGCAGTACGGCCCGCAGGATCGCCAGCGCTTCATCCAGTATGTCCAGCAGGAGCCGATGGCGGCTGCCCAGCTGCGCGCGCCGCTGTTCGAGGACAAGGTCGTCGACTTCCTGTTCGACAAGGCCGAGATCACCGATCGCGAAGTGACCAAGGAAGAGCTGGAAGCCGCGATCGAGAGCGACGACGGCTTCTCCTCGGGCACCCACGTCCACGATCACGACAACCACAAGCCGAAGAAGAAGGCCGCCAAGAAGGCCGACGCTTCGGACGAGGCCGGTGAAGAGAAGCCCGCCAAGAAGCCGGCTGCGAAGAAGGCCAAGCCCGAAGACGCCGAGCCGGCCGCCGAGGGCGATGCCGAGCCGGTGAAGAAGCCGGCGGCCAAGAAGGCGGCGAAGGCCGAAGGCGAGGGCGAAGACGCCGCGCCGAAGCCGAAAAAGGCAGCGGCCAAGAAGAAGGCCGACGCTGAGTGATTTGAGAAGGGGCCGGAACGAACGTTCCGGCCCCGTTTTCTTTCTGATCCCCCTCCCGCAGGCGGAAGGGGGGCGCAGGCGTCGGCCGCAGTAGTGGGTTTCAGCGCAGCGCGACGAGCAGCGTGGTGACCGCCTTGGGTTCCGCCAGCGCCTCCGCCGACATCGCCGCCGCATCGCGCGTGGCATCGGTGACGATCCGCTCCACCACGCGCGCGCCCGGCACGCCGATCGTCACCCGCCGCGGCACCACGCCGCCATTGACGTGCACCAGCACCAGCCGTTTGCCGTCCGGCGAGACCGCGCCGACCGTGTCTTCATCGTCCACCGGCACCAGCCGATAGCCCGGCCGGATGTAGCGGCTGAACTGCGCCATCGCCCAATATTTGCGGGTCACGTGGATCGGATGCTCGGCGGCGGTGGCAGGCGTGTAGGCCATCTTGACGATGCCCCAGTTGCTGCCACCGGCGCTGCCGTCGCCCTTGTCGCTGCTCTGGCGCTCCACCGCCTGCCAGAACACCCAGGCGACGGGCTCAAGGCGCTTGAGATCGTGGACGACATGCTCGGCAAAGGCGAGCGGGCTCGCCATGCCGTCGAAGCTTTCCGGATCCTTGTCGAGCGGGGTGTCGTTCTCGCTCATCCACAGGCGAATGCCGTGCGCGCGGGCGATGTCGCGGACCGCGGTCTGGTGCACCGTGCCATAGCTATGGACGTTGAGCTGGCCGATCCGCGCGCGCGTCGCCGCCGGATAGCCTTCCCAATCGCGCACGAAGAGGTGCGCGTTGGTCTCGTCGGGCGCGGCGATCACCGTCTTGAGGCCGTGCGCCTTGAGCGCGCGGTCGGACGCGTCGATCATGAGCGCCTGCCGCGCGGGGCTCCAATGGGCACCTTCCTGCGTGTTCTTGGCGAACCAGTAATCGGTGTTCGGCTCGTTGACCGGCGACAACGTGCGAAAGGTGATGCCGTGCGCCTGTTGCAGCTTGTCCACCACGATCGCCAGATACTCGGCGAAGCGCGCCTCCTGGTCGGGGCGGAGATTGTCGTCGGTGCCCTTCTCGGCGCCCGAGACCTTGCCGCTGACGGTCATGAACCAGGGCGGCGAGTTGGAGAAGGCCTCGAAGATCGGCGCCTTCACCCTGCGCTTGATCGCATCGAGCCACCAGCGCTGGTTGGCATCGGCGGACCAGTCCCACATCGCCGGATCGGCCGGGTTCCACCAGTCGGTGCCGGTCGCGCCTGCCGGGCGACGCCAGAAGCCGGGCACGTCGGCGCCGGGGCGGAGATAGGGCTTGGTCTCGGGCGCGTCGCCGCCGCCGATATTGTAGCGCGCGATCGTCCAGCCGAGCCCCCCGGGCCCGTAGAACAGGTCGGCGAGCTTCTCGCGCACGGGATCGGGATAGCCGCCGGTGACGTGCGCGAACCAGGCGAGCGCGGTGCCCCAGCCCTCGAAGGGTTGCCCGGGCCGCTGGAGATCGGGCCGCAGCGTCAGCGTCACCGCCGGCTCGGTTGCGGAGGGCGGCGCGCTGGTCTGGGCTAGCGCGGCGGGGGAGGCTGCGAGCAGCAGCGACAAGGCAAAAGTGCGGATCATGCGGGGATCACTCGGTAAAGGGCGGCGCCGTGCGGCGGCAGCGGGCGGGCGAGGCGGAGCGGGCTGGGGCCTTCGTCCTTGCCCGCCCACAGGTTCCGGACCTGCACACTGCCCGACAGGCCGAGCAGCCGCAGGTCGAACGCTGCCTCGCCCGGCTTGTCGCCGGTATTGAACAGCGCGACATAGTGGCCGCCCTTGGCCGCGCGCGCGGTCCAGATCCGGCGATCGTCGGCGACGAACCAGGGGCGGTTCTCGCTGCTCGCCTGGTTGACCGCGATCACCTCGTGGTTGGTGAGCAGCGCGCGGGTGGGCGCATCGAGGTGGCGCAGGTCGCCGCCCATGATCAGCGGCGAGCGGGCGATCGACCAGAGCGTCATCAGCGTGCGCTGCTCGTCGGGGGTGAACTTGGTGTCGCGCTGGCCGAGCGCGAGGCGGCCGAGCGGCAGCATGTCGGCATCGGGCCAGGCACCGGGGCGGGCGTGCGGGCTCCAATTCTCCAGCCGGGTGAACTGCGCCTCCAGCATCTTCCAGTCGTCCCAGAAATCGTCCGAGATGCGCCACATCTGCGCGTGGGCCGCGACATGGTCGGCGCGCGGCACCGGGGTTTCGCCTGGCGAGAGGCTCAGCAGGATCGGGCGGCTAGTGGCTCGGATCGCCTTTGCCGCGGCCTCGATCTCCGGGGCGTGGGCGTCATAGGGGCGGCTCATGTCGTCCATCTTGACGAAGTCGACGCCCCAGGAAGCGAGCAGCGCGAAGACGCTGTCATAATATGCCTGGGCGCCGGGCTTGCGCATGTCGACGCCGTACATGTCGGGGTTCCACGGGCAGATGCTCGCCGTGTCGGCGATGTCGGCGGCGCGGATGCCGTTGGTGCCGAGGACCGGCAGGTTGCGCTCCACCGCCAGCCGGGGAATGCCACGCATCAGGTGCACGCCGAACTTCATGCCGAGCGCATGGACCTTCGCCGCGATCGGCGCGAAGCCCTTGCCGTTCGCGGCCGAAGGAAAGCGGTTGGGCGCGGGGAGCAGGCGGCCATGTCCGTCCAGCGTCGGCACCGGCTTGGCGTTGTAGGTGTAGCTGCTCGCCTCGGGCTCGTACCATTGGATGTCGATGGTGAAGACGTCATAGCCGAAGGGCAGCAGCTCGCGCGCCTGGATCGCGGCGGTTTCCAGCGCCTGCGCCTCGGTGATCGTCGTGGCGAAGCTGTTCCAGCTGTTCCAGCCCATCGGCGGGGTAGGGGCGAGAAGCGGCGCCTTTGCCGCGGCGCCGGCGCGAGGGGCTGCCGCGAGGCCGCCGACGAGCGCGGCGCCCTTCAGCACGCTACGCCGGCCGATCCCTCCCTCTTGTGCGATCGTGTCAGGCATCGGCGTCTCCCTATTGTTTTGTCTGACTATAAATGAGCTGAGGATGACGTCAACGCCGGCCGCTCATGCCTTGAGCGACGACTCCGTGTCTTCCTGTGCCTGGAGAATCAGCGTGATCGTGGCGGCGCGGGCGGCCGCCGGATCGCCGTCGGTGATTGCCGCGAACAGGTCGCGATGCAGCGGGATCGAATCGCGCAGCTGTTTGGCCTTGCGGTGCTTGAACAAGGTGGTCGCGCGCACCGCCGCGCCGATACTGCCCGACAGGCTGATCAGCAGATCATTGGCCGTCGCCTCCAGGATGATGTTGTGGAATTGCTGGTCCGCCGCCTGGCCCTCGGGGCTCGACAGCCCGGCTTCCTCCATCACCTCCAGCGCATGGCCCATGCGGCCGACATGCCGGCTCGAGCGCAGACGTGCCGCCAGTTCGGCAGCAGCTGGCTCTACGATCATACGGAGTTGAAACAGACTTTCGACGAACGCCATGGGCGGCTCGCCTTCGAACATCCAGGCGAGCAGGTCTGGGTCGAGCAGGTTCCAGTCGGCGCGTGCCCGCACCCGCGTGCCGGCCTTGGGACGGCTCTCGATCAGCCCCTTGGCGGCTAGCATCCGCAATGCTTCGCGGACCACGCTGCGCGACACGCCGCGCGATTCGGCAAGATCGAGTTCGCCCGGCAGAATTGTGCCCGGCAGATATCGGCCCGTCGCAATCGCGACCCCGATCTCGCGTGCAATCGATTGGTGCGCTGGGTTGCGCTTTCGCTGTTCGGTCAATGCTTTGCCCCCATGTGGTGAGGCGATTTTGGAGCGAGTTCAGGCGCTGCGCCAGCCCCAATCACGCGCCACGAAAAGCACTTGTCTTACAAATACGACAGGATATGTTGTCGGACAACTGGTCGGCACCGCACGGAGATGCGGCATTTCCGGGCCAGCGGATTTGGGGAGGTTTGTCATGAGAATGCACCATCATACTTCGTTGCTCGGCGTCTCGGCGCTCGCGCTGGCGATTGCCGGCGGGGTCGCGCCCGCCTTCGCCCAGCAGGACGGCGCACCGGCGGGCAGCAGCGGGGACGATATCGTCGTCACCGGCGTGCGCGAGAGCTTGCGCTCTGCCGCGGCGCTGAAGCGTAACGCCGATCAGATCGTCGACTCGGTCCAGGCGCAGGACATCGGCAAGCTGCCCGACGCCAATACCACCGAAGCGCTGCAGCGGATCACCGGCGTGCAGATCCAGCGCCGCTACGGCGAAGGCGCCACCGATTTCGACCATCGCACCCAGCCGGCGATCACCGTGCGCGGCCTCACCCAGGTGCAGAATTTCCTCGACGGCCGCGCGGTCTATTCGGCTTCGGGCGGGCGTGCGTTCGACCTGGAAGGCGTGCCGCCGGAACTGCTCTCGGGCATCGATGTCTACAAGAACGCGCCGGCCAACATCATCGAGGGCGGCGTGGGCGGTGCGGTGAACCTGCGCACCCGCAAGCCGTTCGATTCCCCCGGCCAGGTGATCAGCGCCACGATCCGCGGCAATTATTACGACCGCATCGACAAGCCGGGCTATGCCGTGTCGGGCCTGTACAGCAACCGCTTCCAGGCGGGCGAGGGCGAGATCGGCGTGCTGATCAACGCGGTCTATTCCAAGAGCCAGTATCGCCAGGACGGCCTGCTCGCGGGGCCGTTCGACACGGTGGCGCCGGGCTCGATCGCGGGTGCGCCGGCCAATGCCCAGGTGCCGTACGGCTTCGAGATCTACGACGACAAGGGCGACCGCAAGCGCCTCGGCGTCGCGGGCGCGGTCCAGTGGAAGCCGAGCGACGCGCTGCTGGTCACCGCGCAGGCCCAGGTCACCAAATACTGGTTCAATCGTACCGGCGCCTATTATTACGACTACAACAATCGCTCGAACGTTCGCGATGAAACCGGCAAGGTCATCAAGTACGGTACGGCGCCGGCGCCCGGCGCGGCGTTCACCTTCAACAACGAAGGCTATGCGACCAGCGGGACGCTGTACCCGCAGACCTTCGAGACCGGCCGCTACGACCAGCAGCTGTGGAGCGCGAGCAAGAACTTCACGCTGAACGCTGCCTGGAAGCCGACCGATCGGCTGAAGGTGAATTTCGACGCCCAGTATCTGACGTCCTATTACAATGCCGATCGCAACGGCCATGTGCTGTCGCTGTACGATCGTTCCGGCCAGGACGCGCTGAGCGCACCCCACAGGCTGAGCGTCGATTTCGACCTGCGCGGCAAATATCCGCGCTGGGACGTGCGCGAGCAGGGGGTGCTCAACAATCCGGCCAACTACACCACGCCCTATGTCGCGGATGCGCTGCAGCGGAACGACGCGGACACCTATGCCCTGGCCTCGGACATCGAATATGAGGTCGAGGGCGACTTCCTGAAGAAGCTGCGCGCCGGCGTGCGCTATGCCGACAACAGCATCGACCTGCGCGGCACGTGGCACGGCGTGTGCATCACTGCGCTGGGCGCCGATCCGGGCTGCAACGCGCCGGCGGGCACCCCGCTGGTGCCGCTCAGCAAGAACCCGCAGTTGGCGATGCCGGGGCCGTCCAAGAACTGGTTCGACGGCAACACGGTCAAGGGCGGCCTGCTCTATCCGGCGTTCCCGGCAGGTGATGGTGTGTGGGCGCAGACCAAGGCGCTCTACGCGCTGCTCGGCGCGACGACGCAGGACAGCTTCAAGCCCGGCGACCTCAACAGCCAGACCGAGAAGACCTATACCGGCTGGGCGATCGCCGATTACGGCTTCGAGCTGGGCGGCATCGCGTTTGACGGCGGCGTCGGCGTCCGCGTGGTGAAGACCACGACGACCTCCGTCGGTACCCAGTTCAACAATGACGGCACCTCATCGCCGATCAGCGTGAGCAAGGATTATACCAAGGCGCTGCCGAGCTTTAACCTTCGGGCGAAGCTTACCGACACGTTCCAGATGCGCTTCGCCTATTCGAAGGGGCTGGCGCGGCCGAACTTCGACCAGCTTTCGACCAATCTGACGCTCAACAACCCGAACCAGATTAACCCGGTCACCGGCCATCCCAGCGCCAGCTCGGGCAACCCGCTGCTCAACCCGATCCGCTCGGACAATTTCGACGTGACCGCCGAGTGGTACTTCGGGCCCACCAGCTCGCTGACTGGCGGCCTGTTCTACAAGAAGGTCAACGGCTTCCTGGCGGGCGGCATCGTCACCGGCGTGTACAACGGCGTCACCTACGACATCAGCACCCAGGTGAATTCGGGCAACGGCACGGTGAAGGGTGCCGAGATCGGCTACAACCAGTTCTTCGACTTCCTGCCCGGGCCGCTCAGCGGGCTCGGCCTGCAGGCCAACTACACCTATGTCGACTCCAGCGTGAGCAACCCGTTCGCCTCGACCGATCCGAACAGCCCGCGGCAGCTGCCGCTCGAGAAGCTGTCGAAGCACAGCTACAACATCGTCGGCCTGTACGAGAAGGGCCCGGTCACCGCGCGCGTGGCGTGGACCTGGCGGTCGAGCTATCTCGACCAGACCCAGGGCAGCGGCGCCAACGGCATCCCGCAATATGCCGCGCCCTATGCCTCGCTCGATGCCTCGGTCAGCGTGAACCTGACCCAGCAGGTGGCGATCTCGGCGGACGTGGTGAACCTCAACAACCGGATGAACCGGATCTATATCGGTACGGCGGCCGCGCCGCTGCGCTACGAGCTCAACGACCGGCGCTTCGGCCTGTCGCTGCGGGCGACCTATTGACCCTGTCGGCCGGGGCAGACGACTGCTCCGGCCATCTTCTACTGGAGGACGGCGCAGGGTGATGGCTTTCCACCTTTCGACTTTCAACGAGCGGCGTGCGGCATGAGCGCGCCGCTTTCGCATGTCGCGATCATCGGCGGCGGCACCGCGGGCTGGATGGCGGCAGCCGCGCTGGGGCGGGTGCTCGATACGCGCGCGATCGCCATCACCCTGGTCGAGTCCGAGGCGATCGGCACGGTCGGCGTGGGCGAGGCGACGATCCCGCCGATCCAGGCGTTCAACGCGCTGCTCGGCATCGACGAGGGCGAGTTCCTCCGCGCGACCAAGGGCACGGCCAAGCTCGGCATCGAGTTCGTCGACTGGCGCGCGAAGGGTACGCGCTATTTCCACCCCTTCGGCATTCACGGAATCGATTTCGGCGGGATCCCGTTCGAGGCGCTGTGGCAGCGCGCGCGGCTGGCGGGCGTGGCGGCGCCGCTCGAGGCCTATTCGATCTGCGCCGAGGCGGCGCGGCTGGGCCGCTTCCAGCGCCCGGCGACCAGCGGCAAAAACCCGCTGACCCATCTCGGCTATGCCTATCATTTCGATGCGGCGCTCTATGCCGGTTTCCTTCGCGAGAAGGCCGAGCAATGGGGCGTGCGGCGGCAGGAAGGCCGGATCGTCACCGTCGAGCGGGGCGAGGACGGCGCCATCGCGGGCGTGGTGCTGGAGGACGGCACCCGCATCGCCGCCGACTTCTACATCGACTGTTCGGGCTTCCGTTCGTTGCTGCTCGGCGAGGCGCTGGGCGTAGCGTTCGAGGATTGGGCGCAGTGGCTGCCCAACGACCGCGCCGTCGCGGTGCCCTGCGTGCTGGGCCCGGAGGGGCGCTCGCCCTTCACGCGCTCCACCGCGCGGGGGGCAGGGTGGCAGTGGCGCATCCCCCTCCAGCACCGCGTCGGCAACGGGCTGGTCTATGCGAGCGCGCATTGCTCGGATGCCGAGGCCGAGGCGCAACTGCTCGGGAGCCTCGAAGGCACGCCGCTCGCCGAGCCGCGCCTGCTCCGCTTCCAGGCGGGGCGCCGCGCACGCTTCTGGGAGAAGAACTGCGTGGCGCTGGGGCTCGCCAGCGGCTTTCTCGAACCACTGGAGTCGACGAGCATCCATCTCGTCCAGGCGGGCATCGCGCGGCTGCTGGAAATGCTGCCGGTCGGCGGCGGCACGCCCGCCGACATCCGCCGCTACAACCGGCTGATGGCCACCGAGTTCGAGACGATCCGCGACTTCCTGATCCTCCACTTCCACGCCACCGCGCGCGACGACACCGACTATTGGCGGCAGCTGCGCAGCATGGAACTGCCCGATACGCTGGCGGAGCGCATCGCCATCTACCGCGCCAGCGGCCGGCTCTACCGCGAGGCGGACGAGCTGTTCTCCAAGACCAGTTGGCTGGCGGTGCTGCATGGGCAGGGGATCGACCCCAGCGGCTATGACCCGATCGCCGACGGCATGCCGCGCGACGAAGCCGCCGCGCGGCTGGCGCGGATCGCCGAGGTGACCGCGCTGGCAGCGGCGCGGATGCCCACGCACGAGGCGTTCCTGCAGGAGAGCGGGGCGCTGCAACGATAAATTACACGGAAATTACTCCGAGAAATTTGACCGAAACAATCAGCCTTTGCAGTATACCCCAATGGGGCGGGAGGAATCAGCGTGAACAAGTACGGGTTGCTGGCGGCGGTGGGGACGGTTGCGCTCGCCTCCGGCATGGGGATGGCGCAGGACGGGCCGAAGATCGGCGACGCGCCGCAGGTCCAGCCGGTACAGGTCGATCCGCGCCGCCCCGACTGGGAAAACCCGGCGGTGTTCGCGCGCGGCAAGATGCCGGCCAGCGCCACGCATTTCCCGTATGAGAGCCGCGCCGCCGCGCTCGCGGGTGATCCCGCCAGGTCGAGCCGCTACCTGCTGCTCGACGGCCAATGGTCGTTCCACTTCTCGCCCTCCTCGGACGCGGTGCCGAGCGGCTTCGAGAAGCCGGACTATGACGTCGCCAAGTGGAAGCGCATCAAGGTTCCCGCCGACTGGCAGACCGAGGGCTATGACCAGGCACGCTACAACAACATCACCTATCCGTTCCCGGCCAACCGCCCGCTGATCCCGCACGCGACCAACCCGGTCGGCTCGTACCGGCGCGACGTGCAGCTGCCGGCGAACTGGTCCGGGCAGGACGTGATCCTGCATATCGGCGCGGCGGGTTCGGCCTATCAGGTGTGGGTGAACGGCGTCGAGGCGGGCTACTCGCAGGATTCCAAGCTGCCTTCCGAGTTCGACGTGACCAGGCTCGTCCATGCCGGCCGCAACACCATCGCCATCCAGATCCATCGCTGGTCGGACGGCAGCTATCTCGAGGACCAGGATTTCTGGCGCGTCTCGGGCATCGAGCGCTCGGTCTATCTCGCGGCGGCACCCAAGGCGCGGATGGCCGACCTGTTCGTCCATGCGGGGCTCGACGCCGCGTACAAGGACGGCAAGCTCTCGACCGAGCTGACGCTGACCGATCGCATCGAGCCGCTTACCGCGCGGATGACGCTGCTCGATGGCGACAAGCAGGTGCTGGCGCGGGAGACGCTGCTTCCTGCCGGTGCCGCGCAGAAGGTGACGCTCGCTGCCGACGTGCCGGGCGTCCGCCCCTGGACCGCCGAGACGCCCAATCTCTACACGCTGCTCGTCGAGCTGGTCGATGCCGAGGGCAAGGTGGTGCAGGCCACGCCGCAGCGGATCGGCTTCCGCACCGTCGAGATCAGGAACGGGCTGGTCAGCGTCAACGGCAAGCCGATCACGATCCGCGGCGTCAACCGCCACGAGCATGATCCGGAGACCTTCCACGTCGTCAGCCATGCGTCGATGGAGCACGACATCCAGCTGATGAAGCGTGCGAACATCAACGCGATCCGCACCTCGCACTATCCGAACGACCCGTATCTGTACGAGCTCGCCGATCGCTACGGCCTCTATGTGATGGACGAAGCGAATATCGAGAGCCATGCGTATATGGATTATGCCAACAAGCATGGCGAACTCCGCTCGCAGTTCCAGGTCGGCTTCGATCCGGCGTGGAAGGACGCGCATGTCAGCCGCGTCGTCAACATGGTCCAGCGCGACAAGAATCATCCCTCGGTGATCTTCTGGTCGCTGGGCAACGAGGCGGGCATCGGGCCGAACTTCGAGGCGGCGGCCGCGGCGGCCAAGGCGGTCGATCCGGGCCGGCTGGTCTCCTATCTCGGCTGGGGTACCTGGGACGGGATCCAGGACCACCGGCCGAACTATTATGCCGACATCTACGCGCCGATGTACGATCCGGCGGTGAAGCTGGAGGATTACGCCACCAACTGGAACTTCAAGCAGCCGGTGATCCAGTGCGAATATGCCCATATGATGGGCAATTCGGGCGGCAACCTGAAGGAATATTGGGACACCATCTACGCCCATCCGGACAAGCTGCAGGGCGGTTTCGCTTGGGACTGGGTCGACCAGTCGATGTATCGCTATACCAAGGACGGGCGGCGTTATTGGGGCGATGGCGGCGAGTACGGCCCGAACCCGGGCGGCGACATCGAGTTCGGCGACGGACTGCTCCAGGCGGATCGCACGCCCAACCCGCAGCTCTACGAGCTCCGCAAGGTCTATGCGCCGGTCCAGTTCGACGGCTTCGATGCCGCGGGCGGCACGGTGACGGTGCGCAACCGCCACGACTTCCGCGACCTGTCCGGCTTCACCTTCGACTGGGAAGTGCAGGAGAATGGCGTCGCGGTGGCCAATGGCACGCTGGCGGCGCCGGACGTGGCGGCGCACGGCGCGGGCACGATCGCGCTGCCGCTGGCGGGCATCGCGCGCAAGCCGGGTGCCGAGTATTTCGTCACGATCCGCGCCCGCGCCAAGGCCGATGCGGTGCCGCTGGTGCCCGGCGGCACGGTCATCGGCTGGGAGCAGTTCGCGCTCGATCCGGCCTATCGCATGGGCGAGGTCGCGGCGCCCAAGGGCAAGGTGACGACGCAGGACGGGCAGGGGGCGATCACCCTCTCGGCCGGCGGCGCCACGCTGGTGGTCAACCGCGCGACCGGCCTGGTCGATCGCTATGCCGCCAAGGGCCAGACGCTGCTCAGCGGCGGCGCCCCGCATTTCTGGCGCGCGGTGACCGATAACGACATCGGCATCAGCACCGACAAGCAACTCGCCGCCTGGAAGGGGATGAGCGAGACGCGCACCGTCTCCTCGGTGCAGGTGCAGGATCTGGGCGCGGACGGTGCCGAGGTGCGTGTCGTCTACACCATGGGCGCGGGTGCGGTGCGGTTCACCAGCGTGTACCGGATGGCGAGCGACGGATCGGTGGCGGTCGACGGCAAGTTCGAGCCGGTCTCGGGCCAGCTGCCGCCGCCGTTCCGCATCGGTCTGGCGTTCACCACGCCGGGCAGCCTCAAGACCGTCGAATGGTATGGCCGCGGGCCGCACGAAAGCTATGTCGACCGCAAGACCTCGGCGCCGATCGGGCTGTGGCGCGGCGCGATCGCCGAGCAGAACCATGATTACATCCGCCCGCAGGAGACCGGCAACAAGGTCGATGTCCGCTGGATGGAACTGATCGGCGGCGGCGCGGGCCTGCGCGTGGCGGGCGATACGCCGCTGATGATGAACGCGCTCGCCTTCCCCTATGCCGATCTCGACCGGCACGAACCTGGCACCTGGAAGAGCACCGATGTGGTGCCCAAGGCCCAGGGCACGCTGCTGATCGACGCTGCGCAATGGGGCGTCGGCGGCGACACCCAGTGGAGCGAGTTCGGCAAGCCGCTTCCGAAGTACCGCACCCAGTTGGTGCCGACGAGCCTGCGTTTCCGCCTTACGCCCTTCCTGGGCGAAGGCACTACACCAGCAAAAGCGCGCCCCGCGCGTGCAACGGAGAGAGAATGATGCGGACCCTTATCAGCGCGATCGCGCTTATCGCGGCGATGCCGGCCATGGCGCAGACCGGCGGCGATGCCGTGACGGTGCATGGCGACAAGCCCGGCGCGAAATATGACCGCCGCCTGTTCGGCCAGTTCGCCGAGCATCTCGGCACCGGCATCTATGGCGGTCTCTATGTCGGCACCGACAGCAAGATCCCCAACGTAAAGGGCTTCCGCCGCGACGTGATCGACGCGCTCAAGGCGATCAAGGTGCCGGTGATCCGCTGGCCCGGCGGCTGCTTCGCCGATGAATATCACTGGCGGGAAGGCATCGGGCCGAAGTCCAAGCGCTTGGTGAAGGTCAACACCAATTGGGGCGGCGTGACCGAGGACAATGCCGTCGGCACCAACGAGTTCATGGACTTCACCGAGGTGGTGGGCGCCGAGGCCTATGTCTCGGGCAATGTCGGCACCGCCAATCCGAGCGAGATGGCCGAGTGGGTCGAGTATATGACCTCACCCACCCAGTCCACCATCGCCAACCAGCGCCGTGCCAATGGCCGCGACAAGCCGTGGAAGCTGCCCATGTTCGGCATCGGCAACGAGCTGTGGGGCTGCGGCGGCGACATGCTGCCGGAGTACGCCGCCGACGTGACCCGTCGCTACGCCACCTTCCTCAAGGTGCCCGAGGGGCAGAAGCTGATGAAGATCGCCAGCGGCGCCAATTCGGCCGATTACAACTGGACCGACGTGATGATGCGCAAGGCCGGCGACAAGATCGACGGCATCGGCGTGCATTATTACACGGTGCCCGGGCCCTGGGAGAAGAAGGGCGCGGCGACCGGCTTCGACGAGGAAAGCTGGGCGCGCACGCTCTCCAAGACGCTCAAGATGGAAGAGCTGCTCACCGAGCACGGCAAGATCATGGATAAGTACGACCCCAAGAAGCGGGTCGCGCTGCTCGTCGACGAATGGGGCACCTGGTACGATGTCGAGCCGGGCACGAACCCCGGCTTCCTGTATCAGCAGAACAGCCTGCGCGACGCGATGGTCGCCGCGCTCAACTTCAACATCTTCGCGCGCCATGCCGACCGCGTGCGCGGCGCCAATATCGCGCAGATGGTCAATGTGCTGCAGGCGATGCTGCTGACCGACGGCGCCAAGATGGTGAAGACGCCGACCTATTGGGCGTTCGACCTGTACAAGGACTATATGGACGGCACGGTGCTGCCGGTCGACGTCCAGTCCCGCTGGTACAACAAGGACCAGTGGACGATGCGCGCGGTGAGCGCCAGCGCGGTGCGAGGCACCGACGGCGTGGTCCATGTCGGCCTCGTCAATGTCGATCCCAACCAGCCGGCGAGCGTCAGCGTGAAGCTCGACGGCGTGAGCGGCACGGCAGTGACCGGCAAGGTCCTCACCGGCGCCACGATGGACGCGCATAACGACTTCCAGGCGCCTGACGCGATCAAGCCGGCGGCGTTCACCGGGGCGACGCTTTCGGGCGGGACCCTGACGGTGCAGGTGCCGGCCAAGGCGATCGTGATGCTCGACATCAAGTGAGCAAGGCGGTTCTTCTGATGGTGGCGGCGGGCTTGCTCGCCGCCGCCGACGCGCCCGCGCCGCGCTGGGACGCGGCCGGCGACGGCAACCCGCTGCTCCCCGGCTATTTCGCCGATCCCTCGATCGTGCGCGATGGCGGGAAGTGGTACATCTACGCCACCATCGATCCCTGGGGCGCCGACACGCTGGGAATGTGGACCTCCAGCAACGGCCGGGACTGGAGCTTCTCCACGCCGGCTTGGCCGACCAAGGCGGCGGCGACCAGCCCCACCTCGGGTGACTCCAAGGTCTGGGCGCCGTCGGTCGTCAAGGCGAAGAACGGGCGCTGGTACATGTATGTCTCGGTCGGCTCCGAGATATGGGTGGGCAGCGCGCCGTCGCCTGCGGGGCCCTGGGCCGATGCGCATGGCGGCAAGCCGCTGATCGCGAAGGACTTCGCGCCCGCCTACCACATGATCGACGCCGAGGCGTTCGTCGACGACGACGGTACTGCGTATCTGTACTGGGGCTCTGGTCTAAACTGGACCAACGGCCGCTGCTTCGTCGTCAAGCTCAAGCCGGATATGGTAAGCTTCGACGGCGAGCCCAAGGACGTCACCCCCGCCAATTACTTCGAGGGCCCGTTCCTCGTGAAGGCGGGGCGGCACTATGTCCTCACCTATAGCGACGGCAAGACGACCGAGGACACGTACAAGGTGCGGTACGCGATCGGCGACACGCCGTTCGGGCCGTTCCGCGAGGGGCCGGACAGCCCGATCCTGTCCACCGACAAGACCCGCGACGTGATCAGCCCCGGCCATCACGCGATCTTCCGCGTCGGGAGCCAGCCCTATATCCTCTACCATCGCCAGTCGCTGCCCTGGCCGCGGCCGGGCGACGATGCGACGCTGCGCCAGATCGCCGTCGATCCGCTGACGATCCATGAGGACGGCAGCATTGCGAAGGTGACGCCGAGCCATGGCAGCGCGGTGACGGGCTTCGTTGCTCGCCGCACGCGCGGCCTGCCGGTTACGCTCAAGGGCGCGGCCGTGGATGTGGTGCATGCGGCCGAACGGGCAGGGGACGACAACTATGCGACGCTCTGGCGCCCGGCGCCCGGCGCAGCGCCGTTGCTGGTCGCCGATCTCGGCAAGGTGCGCACGGTCCGCACGACACAGCTACGGATGGAATATGCCCACCGCAGCTACGACGTCGCGATTGAGGCCTCGGTCGATGGCACGCATTGGCGCCAGGTGGCGGCCAAGCCCGACGCGAGCGGCTCGCCCATCGCGCTGCCGCTGAACGTGTCCGCCCGTTATCTCCGCCTGCGCGTGCCCGCAGGTGCCGGCGTGTGGGAGTGGCAGCTCTTCTGATCGGCAGCATCGATCAGGGGCGAAACAAAAAATGTTGCGGCGCGAGGCCGTCCCATGCGTTAGGCGGGCGGACAAGCTTTCCAATTCCAAGAGGAGCATGACATGGCCTTCGAACTTCCCGAACTGCCGTACGCCAAGGACGCGCTCGCGCCGCACATGTCGGCCGAGACCTTCGACTATCACCATGGCAAGCATCACAAGGCCTATGTCGACAACTGCAACAAGCTGGTTGCCGATATTCCCGAGCTGGCCGGCGCCAAGCTCACCGACGTGATCGCCTATGCCAAGGAGAAGGGCAACAAGGGCCTGTTCAACAACAGCTCGCAGATCTGGAACCACAGCTTCTTCTGGCAGTGCCTGACGCCCAACTATGCGGCGCCCACCGGCAAGCTGGCCGAGATGATCACCCGCGACTTCGGCAGCCAGGAAGCGCTGGTCGAGAAGCTGAAGGCGGAATCGGTCGGCCACTTCGCCAGCGGCTGGGGCTGGCTGGTGCTCGACGGCGACACGCTGAAGGTCACCTCGTTCCATGACGGCGATTCGCCCGTCGCGCACGGCGTGAAGCCGCTGTTCACGATCGACGTGTGGGAACACGCCTATTACATCGACTATCGCAACGCGCGCCCGTCGTTCGTCGATACCATCCTGACCAAGCTGGCGAACTGGGAGTTCGTCGCGCAGAACCTCGACGGCGAAGGCGCCGCCCGCGCCGACCAGCAGGGCTGAGGCCTTCCGGTCCTTCCGCCCGGTATCCGGGCGGAGGGATCAACTTTCCCCGTACAAGTCGCGCTGGGCCTTTTCCAGCTCCTCGGCATAGCGGCGGCGTGCATGGCTTTCGGTGATGAGCCCCAGCACCTGCCCGTCGCTTGCAAGCACCGCCAGATCGTCCGCCACGCTCGCGTCGAAGGCTTCGAGCACTTCCGCGATCGTCATGTCCGGCGACAATGCGCGATCCGCGAACTTCGCCATGCTGCCGACGCGCTCCGCCTGATCCGCGGAGGGGCTCCACACGGCGGCGGTCTCGGCGATCCCGGCATAATGACCTTGGGCATCGAGCAGCACGACGCGCTTGGTCGAGCCCAGCGGGAAGCGCGCGCGGAAGCTCGCGATGTCGGTGTCGGCAGCGATGGTCGCCACGTCGCGGCGCATCATCCGCGCGGCGCTGAGCGCGCGGACCCAGCCCACGTCGCGGCCGCTGCGCAGCGTCTCGCCGCGCAGGTGCAGCCGCCAGGTCGAGAAGCTGTAGCCGAACAGCTCGCGCACGATCGTGCTGGCGATCAGAGTCGCGGCGATGGTGACCCCGGTGATGCTGAAGTCGTGGGTCACTTCCAGCACCAGCAGCGACATCGTCATCGGCCCCCCGACCACAGCCACCGCGAGCGCCGCCATGCCGACCACCGCCGCATCGTCAGGCGCGAGATGGTGGAGGCCGGGAATCTCGGCCAGCGTCAGCTGGTAGAAGCGCCCGATCAGCGCGCCGAGGAACAGCGAGGCGAAGAACAGCCCGCCGCGAAAGCCGAAGCCGAGCGACACCGCCGAACCGAGCAGCTTGAGCAGGATCACCACGCCGAGCGAAGCGAGCGTCGCAGATGCGGCGAGGTTGATGTCCAGCGCGCCGTGGCCGCTCGACAGCACCTGCGGGGATAGCAGGGCGAGCGGCATCATTAGCACGCCGCCGATCAGCGGCGTCCAAGGCGGCGTGATCGGGCTGCGGCGCACCGCCGCCTCGACCAGCGATACCAGCCGCATCAGCGCGATGCCGAAGCCGGCGCAGAGTACCCCGAGCACCGCGTAGAGCAGATAGTCGGCGGTGCCGATCGCATGCGCCCCGCCCGCGCTGATCACATATGGGTGGATGCCAAGCGTGCGCGCGATGGTCGCGGCGGTCAGCGAGGCGAGTACCACCGGCGCGACGATCGCAGGCGTGTAGGCGCCCAGCACGATCTCGAAGGCATAGAAGGCGCCGGTGAGCGGCGCGCCGAACGCCGCGCCCAGGCCTGCGCCCGCGCCGGCTGCCATCAGCGTGCGCAGGTCCGCGCGGCGCAGTTTCAGCCGCTGGCCAAGCAGCGAGGCGAGCCCGCCGCCCGCCTGCGCATAGGCCGCCTCCAGCCCCACCGAGGCGCCGAAGCCGTTGGAGAGCAACGTTTGGCCCACAACGGTGGCCGTATCCCGCGCCGGGATGCGGCCGCCGTGCAGCGCATTGGCCTCGACCACGTCGATGGTCTTGCGACGACGAAGCAGCCACAGCGTTAGGCCGAGCAGTGCACCGCCGATGGGCAGTGCCAGCAACCGCAAGGGCGCGATATGGCTCGCGGCGCTCAGATGCTCGCCGAGCGCCAGCCCGAACAGCACGCGCTGCATCCCGCGCGCGCTTTGTCCGATTGCAATGGCGGCAAGGCTCGCCGCCGCGCCGACGCCGATCGCCAGCAGCAGGAACAGCAGCGTGTTCGAGCGGATCTGCCGGCGCAGTCCGTTCGCCGCGCGCACCGCGTGGAAGGTGGCCGGGTGGCGCGGCAGGCCCATCGCGCGATCAGCCTTCCGGCGGGACGGGCGCGTCCTCGGGCTTCTCCAGCTGCAGGCCGTGGCGGAGCAGCATCGGAATATTGGCGATGGCGAACACCAGCGTCAGCGGGATCACCACCCAGGTCTTGAAGGTCACCCAGCGGTCCCAGTCGAGCATGTGGCGCATGACTTCGTTGAGCACGGCCATCGCGACGAAGAAGATCGTCCAGTTGATCGTCAGCAGCCGCCAGCCCTTGGCGCTGAGCCCCGGATAGGCGGATTCGAGCATCGTCTGGAGCAGCGGCTTGTTGGTGATCAGGCCATAGCCGAGGATCACCGCGAACATCGCATAGACGATGGTCGGCTTGACCTGGATGAAGGTCTGGTCGTGATAATAGAGGGTCAGCCCGCCGAACACGAGCACCAGCACGCCGGTGATCCACAGCATCGGCGAGACGTGGCGGGTCTTCCACCACGACACCGCGATTGCCGCCGCCATCGCGATCATGAAGGCGAGGGTGGCGGTGAAGATGCGCTGGAGCTGGACGCCCGGCGCGAGGCTGTTGACCGCGAAGAACACGATCAGCGGGCCGTAATCCAGCGCCATGCGCAGGCCGGCAGAGGCCTTGGGGCGGGCGGCTGAATCAGCCATGGGTCAGTTCCTCCACGCCGGCGATGATGCGGGCGACCTCGACCGGATCGAAGCCGCGCAAATCGTCGACCTTCTCGCCGACTCCGATCGCGTGGATCGGCAGGCCGTATTTCTCCGCCGCCGCGACGAGCACGCCGCCGCGCGCGGTGCCGTCGAGCTTGGTCATGACCAGGCCGGTGACGCCCGCCACTTCCTTGAACACCTCGATCTGGTTGAGCGCGTTCTGGCCGGTGGTGGCGTCGAGCACCAGCACCACGTCGTGCGGCGCAGCTGGATTGAGGCGGCCGAGCACGCGGCGGACCTTGGCCAGCTCGTCCATCAGCTCGCGCTTGTTCTGCAGGCGGCCGGCGGTGTCGACGATCAGCACGTCGGTGCCGATCTCGGTCGCGCGCTTGACCGCCTCGAACACGATGCCCGCCGCATCGCCGCCCTCTGCGCCCGAGACGATCGGCACGCCGATCCGATCGGCCCAGGTCTTGAGCTGGCCGATCGCGGCGGCGCGGAAGGTGTCGCCGGCCGCGACCATCACGCTGTAATCCTGCTCGAGCAACTGGTTGGCGAGCTTGGCGATCGTCGTCGTCTTGCCCGAACCGTTGACGCCGATGACGAGGATCACCTGCGGGCGCGGGAACGCCTCGATCTCCAGCGGCTTGGCGACCGGCTCCAGCACCTTGGCGACTTCCTCGGCGACGATCACGCGGATGCCGAGTTCTTCGAGGTTGCGCTCGAACTGCCCCTCGGCAAGCCGCGCGCGCACCTTGGCGGCGGTGGCGGGGCCGAGATCCGAGGCGATCAGCGCCTCCTCGATCTCGTCCAGCGTTGCCTCGTCCAGCCGGGCGAGCGACAGGCCGGCGAGGTTGCCGAGCAGCCGATCCGACGTCTTGCGAAAGCCGCCGAGCAGCTTTTCATGCCAGCCGGGCCCGCTCATGCGACCAGCTTTCCGTCTTCGACGCGTGCAATCGTCACGTTCACCGTTTCTCCAGTCTGCCGAGGGGCGGTCAGCCGCACCTCGGCGAAATTCTCTGCATGGCCGCGGTCGCCCGGGCGCTCGACCAGCACCTGCTGGCGGCTGCCGACCAGGGTTTCCAGCCAGCTTGCCCGCTGCTCGGCCGCCGCCGCGCGCAGCCGGGCGGCGCGGTCGCGGATCGTGGCGGGGGCCACCTGCGGCATGCGCGCGGCGGGCGTGCCGGCGCGCGGGCTATAGGGGAAGATGTGTGCATGCACCACGCCGCAATCGCCAATAAGGGCGAGGGTGTTGGCGAACATTGTCTCGTCTTCGGTCGGAAAACCTGCGATCAGATCGGCGCCGATGGCGATCTCGGGCCGTGCGGCGCGGAGACGTTCGGCCAGCACCACCGACTGCGCCCGGGCATGGCGGCGCTTCATCCGCTTGAGGATCATGTCGTCGCCCGCCTGGAGCGAGAGATGGACGTGCGGCATCACGCGCGGTTCCTGGGTAAGAAGCGCGAACAGCCGGTCGTCGACTTCGATTCCGTCGAGCGAGGAGAGCCGCAGCCGCTGAAGGCGGGGTACGTGGCGGAGGATGCGCTCGACCAGCGAGCCCAGCGTCGGGCTGCCCGGCAGGTCGTGGCCGTAGCTGGTGAGATCGACGCCGGTCAGCACGACTTCGCCATGCGCCTCGGCGAGCATCGCGATCCGGTCGATCACCGCGCCCGCCGGCACCGAGCGGCTGTTCCCGCGACCATAGGGGATCGCGCAGAAGGTGCAGCGATGGTCGCAGCCATTCTGCACCTCCACGAAGGCGCGCGCATGGGTGGAGAAGCTGGCGGCGAGGTGCGGCGCGGTCTCGCGCACGGCGAGGATATCCTGCACCTGCACCTTCGCCTCGGACGCCCAGGCTTGCGGAAGCAGCTTCTCGGCATTGCCGATCACCCGGTCCACCTCGGGCATCGCCGCAAAGGCTGCGGGGTCGATCTGCGCCGCGCAGCCGGTGACGACCAGTTCCGCCTCGGGGCGTTCGCGGCGCGCGCGGCGGATCGCCTGGCGGGTCTGCTTCACCGCTTCGTTGGTCACGGCGCAGCTGTTCACCACGATCGCGTCTCGCCCCGTCAGCAGGGCACGGATCGACTCACCTTCGGCTAGGTTCAGCCGGCAACCCATGTTAAGGATGAGAGGCGAGGAGAGGGACATTGGCCAGCGATCTAAGGACGCCGACCGCAGAAGTCCAACACCAGGCGGGCCAAGTGCTGGCCTTCTGGTTCGATGCGCTGCTGCCCGAACAATGGTTCCTGAAGTCCGAGGGCGTGGACCGCGAGATCGCCGACTTGTTCGGAGATCTTCGCGATCGCGTGCTGGCGAGCGACGCGGCGGGCTGGGGCGAGGATCCCGAAACGCTGCTCGCCGCCACCCTTCTGCTCGACCAGTTCTCGCGCAACATCCACCGCGGGCAGGCCGAGGCGTTCGCGGGCGATCCGCTCGCGCAGCAGCTGGCGTCGTCGGCGGTCGAACGCGGTTGGGATCGCCGCATGACCAAGGAGCAGCGCCAGTTCCTGTACCTGCCGTTCGAGCATGCCGAGGATGCCGAGCTCCAGGAACTCAGCCTGCGCTGCTTCGCCAGCCTCGAAGACGACGAACTGATGGCTTATGCCCGCGATCATGCCGAGGTCTTTCACCGCTTTGGCCGCTTCCCGGGCCGCAACGAGGCGCTGGGGCGGATCTCGACGCCCGATGAGCTCGACTATCTCAGCCAGCCTGGAGCTGGCTGGTAGCGTCGCCGCCCTCCAGCCGCGGGCCGGGCTGGAGGATCAGCCGCCGTTCGGCAAGCAGGCGCCGCGCACCCGCGATCGACAGCGGCTTGCCATAGAGCCAGCCCTGCGCCTTGGCGCAGCCGATCGCGCGCAGCCGCTCCTCGATCGCCGCATCTTCCACGCCCTCGGCGGTGATCGGTAGGTTGAGGCTCTCGCCCAGCCGCAGGATGGTGTTGACGATTGCGGCGGAGTCCGCGCTCTGATTGAGCGAAAGAATGAAGCTCTTGTCGATCTTGATCCGGTCGAACGGCAGCGCACGAAGATGGGCGAGTGACGAATAGCCGGTGCCGAAATCGTCGAGCGCCAGCCGTACCCCCTGGTTCTTGAGGCTGCCGACGATCGACTGGGCGAGCGCGAGATTGTCGAACAACGCGCTTTCGGTGATCTCCACTTCCAGCCGGTGGGCGGGGAAGCCGGTCTCGGTCAGCACCTTGATGATCTTCTGCGCCAGCCAGGCATCGCGCAGCTGCACCGGCGAGATGTTGACCGACAAGCTGAGCCCCGGATCCCAATCCCGCGCGGCGTGGAAGGCCTGGCGCATGATCGACAGTGACAGGTCGCCGATCAGGCCGGCGTCCTCGGCGACGGGAATGAACCGGTCGGGCGGGATCATGCCGTGGATCGGATGCTCCCAGCGCGCCAGCACCTCGAAGCCGTGGAGCCGGCCGCTGGCGAGATCGACCTGCTGCTCGAAATAGGGGGTGATCTCCTCGCGCGGGATCGCGACGCGCAACCCGCTTTCGAGCACGCTGCGCACCTGCAGCGCGCGCTCCATCGCCGGATCGAACCAGGCGAAGCGGTTCTTCCCCGCTTTCTGCGCCTGGTGCATCGCGATGTCGGCGGTGCGCAGCAGCGCGTCGATGCTCGGGCAGTCGAAGTCCGAGCGGGCGATGCCGAGCGAGCAGCTGATGTGCAGCACATGGCCCTCCACCTCGAACGGCTCTGCCATTCGGGTGACGATCCGCTCGGCGATGCGCTCGACGATGGCCGGCTCGCGCGGATCAAAGGCGAAGGCGCAGGCGAACTCGTCGACTCCGATTCGCCCGGCCAGTGCCATCTGCGGCAGGGCCTGGGCGATTTCCTGCGCTACGGTGCGGATCAGCGCGTCGCCCACGGCATGGCCGTGCAGGTCATTGATCGCCTTGAACCGGTCGAGATCGAACACCAGCATCGCCACGGCCTGGCTGCGGCGGTGGGCGCGGGCGAACATCGCGGCGCCTTTCTCGGTCAGGCTGTTGCGGTGGAGGAAGCCGGTCAGCGGATCGCGGCTGGCGACGCTCTGTGCGCGTTCGCCGCTGGTGCGGCGCTTTGGGGGCATGACGAGGCGGCGACCGCAGAGGAAAATGAGGACGAGGTTCACGGCCTGCGCCACGAGTAGCCAGCCGCCCGGCACGATCTGTTCGACATAGTCGAATGTCAGTCCCGCGCCGATCGCGAGCGCGAGCAGCGTGGAGGCGACGCACAAGGCGTTGAAGATCGTCGCGGTGCGATCCTTCCGCTCGTTTTGCCGGTCCTGATGCTGCTGCCGCGTCATCGACGCACTACGCCCCTCGTACTAACGAAGCGGTGTTTTCCCATGCAAGGCGTGTAGATCGGGTTAAATCCGTAGAGGTTGCTTTCCGCCGCCACTGCGGTTAAGGGGACCCACCGTTCCTCCGTGGACGCGCAACATTGCCACCCCAAGGGGTGACGCCGGCCGACGAGGTTTCGTCCGCCGGCGTGTTTTGCGTTTGGCGGGACATGGACTGATTTGGAGTGATCTGGACATCATGTTCGAGAGTTTGAGCGATCGGCTGGGCGGCGTCTTCGAGCGCCTGCGCGGACGTGGCGCGCTCGCCGAGGCCGATGTCCGGACCGCGATGCGCGAAGTACGCGTGGCGCTGCTGGAAGCGGACGTCGCGCTGCCCGTCGCCCGCGAATTCGTCGACAAGGTAACCGAGCAGGCCGTCGGCCAGCAGGTGCTGCGCTCGGTCACGCCGGGCCAGCAGGTCGTCAAGATCGTCCATGACGCGCTGGTCGACATGCTCGGCGCCGACACGGCCGAGCTTCACATCGACGTCACCCCGCCGGCCGTGATCATGCTCGTGGGTCTGCAGGGCTCGGGCAAGACCACCACCACCGCCAAGCTTGCCAAGCTGCTGAAGAAGCAGGGCAAGAAGGTGATGATGGCATCGCTGGACGTGAACCGTCCGGCCGCGCAGGAACAGCTGGCGGTTCTCGGCACGCAGACCGAAGTGGCGACGCTGCCGATCGTCACCGGCCAGCAGCCTGTCGAGATCGCGCGCCGTGCGCTCCAGTCGGCGAAGCTCCAGGGCTTCGACGTGGTGATGCTCGACACCGCCGGCCGTCTCCACGTCGACCAGGCGCTGATGGACGAGATGAAGGCGGTCGCCGACATCTCGAAGCCGCAGGAAATCCTGCTCGTCGTCGACTCGCTCACCGGCCAGGACGCGGTGAACGTCGCCAGCAACTTCTCGGCGCAGGTGCCGCTGACCGGCGTGATCCTCACCCGCATGGACGGCGATGCACGCGGTGGCGCGGCGCTGTCGATGCGCGCGGTCACCGGCCAGCCGATCAAGTTCGCCGGCATGGGCGAGAAGCTCGACCAGATCGAGCCCTTCCACCCGAAGCGCGTCGCCGGCCGCATCCTCGGCATGGGCGACGTGGTCAGCCTGGTCGAGAAGGCTGCTGCGTCGATCGAGCAGGAAGACGCCGAGCGCATGGCGAACCGGCTCGCCAAGGGCCAGTTCGACATGAACGACCTGCGCGCGCAGCTGGCGCAGATGCGCAAGATGGGCGGCATCGGCGCGCTGGCGGGGATGATCCCCGGCATGAAGAAGGCGCAGGCCGCGGTCGACCAGGTCGGCGGCGACAAGGTGCTGATCCGCATGGACGCGATCATCGGCTCGATGACGCCCAAGGAGCGCGCCAAACCCGAACTGCTCAACGCCAAGCGCAAGATCCGCATCGCCAAGGGCAGCGGGCTGACCGTGCAGGACGTCAACAAGCTCATTAAGATGCATCAGGAGATGCAGACCGCGATGAAGCGCCTGAAGAAGATGGGCGGCCTGAAGGGCATGCTGGGCATGCTCGCCAAGGGCGGCCCGGGCGGCGGCATGGGCGGAATCGGCAATGCCCTGGGCGGCGCCGAGATGGGCGAGATGATGGACAAGGTGGGCGCCGGCCTGCCGGGTCTGCCGGGCGGCGCCAAGCTGCCGCCGGGCTTCGAGAATTTGCTGAAGAAGAAGTAACTTAACCCAATTTTTTTCAATCGTATCTCTAGAAGGAAGTGAAGTAGAATGGCTCTCTCCATGCGTCTGTCGCGCGGCGGCTCCAAGAAGCGCCCGTACTACCGGATCGTCGTTGCCGACGCCCGTGCGCCCCGCGACGGCAAGTTCATCGAGAAGATCGGCACCTACAACCCGCTGCTCGCCAAGGATTCGCCCGAGCGCGTGAAGCTCGACAACGAGCGCGCGACCTACTGGCTGGGCGTCGGCGCGCAGCCGACCGATCGCGTCCTCCGCTTCCTCGACGCCGCCGGCGTCAAGGAGCGTGCGGCCCGCAACAACCCGAAGAAGGCGGAGCCGGGCGAGAAGGCCAAGGAGCGCGCCGAGGAGCGTGCCGAGAAGGCCAAGGCAGCCGCCGAAGCCGCTGCCGCACCGGCCGAAGAGGCTGCCGAGGCCTGAGGCTGAACATCCCTCCCGCACGCTGGTGCGGGAGGGATGGCTCGTGCGTCGCTGCATCCCATCATGGCAGAACCTTCCGCTCCCTCGACCCGCGGCGATCGCCCGGTGACGCTTGCCGCCGTGATCGGCGCGCACGGCATCGCCGGCGAGGTGCGGCTGAAGGTGTTTGCCGAGGATCTGGCGGCGCACAAGAGCTTCAACGGCGGCAAACTGACGCTCAGGTCGGTGCGCGGGGGATCCAATGGCGTGATCGCCCGCTTCGCCGAAGTGGCCGACCGCAATGCCGCCGAGGCACTGCGCGGCACCGAACTGACCGTGCCGCGTTCCGCCCTCCCGCCGCTGGGCGAAGGCGAATATTACCATATCGACCTGCTCGACCTGCCGGTGACGGGCGAGGACGGGGAGCCGATCGGTCGTGTCGTCGCGATCGACGACTATGGCGCGGGCGACGTGATCGAAATCGAGCGCCCCGACGGCAAACGCTTCATGGTGCCGATGCGGCCCGAAGCGGTGCCTGCTTGGGATGACGAGAAGCTCGTCGTCGCGAGCACCTTCCTGGAAGTCTGACCAGGCTGATCCTGGCGATATGCATGGCTAGTATGGGCCGCGCATCTCTCCCTGCGATCCGCTGAGCGTCGCATTCACTCCCTGAATCGGGGAAATCGTCACCGATATCATGTCGTGCAGCCGGCCCGGCGCACGCTGTTCCACGCCGCGCGGCACATACCAATGCTGGGTGGTGACCGCTCCATGCGCCGTCTCGTCCGGCCGGCCGAACCGCTGCGCCATCGCGGCGGCGAAGCGCCGTCCTTGCGCCAGGTTGCGGTCGCGATCGGCAAGCGGGGATGACCGGTCGTTCAACGCCATCCAGCCCAAGGTCCGGTGCGGCTGCCTGCCGTCGAACTGGAGCATCACCATCCAGCGATCGTGCCGCAGATAGCAGAGGAGGGCGGAAGGGTCTTCGCTTCGGGTATCCTCGGCATCGCTCGCCGTGGTGCATGTCGTCCGCTGGTACCCACGCCGCACCAGCGCCGCGTCGACTGCCGCCTCGGGCATGCGCGGGGCGATACCCTCGATCGCATAGCCACCCCATTCCGCGGCCGAGCCGTGGATCTGCCCGTGGCTGGGATCGGCCGCGCGCGTGTTGCATCCTCCCAGCAGGAGCAGCGGCAAGGCGAGGCAGGGCAGCTTCATCGGCGTCCGGCGCTATCGCACGAAGAGTAGTTCGGCGAGCATAACGCGACCAAGGGCAGTCGGCGAACGATCAACGCCAGAGCGGTGCTTCGGCGTTCAGCATATTCCGGATCGTCGTCGCAGCGACGCCGGCTTCGCCCATCGCATGGCTGATCTGGTCGAGGCCCTTGGCGACATCGCCGGCGGCGAAAAGGGCGGGGAGCGAGGTGCGCTGGTGGTCGTCCACTTCCAGGCATCCGCTGGCGTCGGCGCGGGCACCCGCCTCGACGGCAAGCTCCGAGCGGATGTGGGAGCCGAGCGCGGGATAGAGGCTGTCGAAAGCAAGGTGACCCGCCGCCGTTGACAGCGCAAGCTGCTCGCCATCGATTGCCCAATCGCGCGCCGGGCCGTCGACCAGCGCGATGTCGGCTGCGGTGAGCTGGGCGAGTTGCTTCGGCGGCAGGTCGTGGCGATCGGGGGCGATCAGTGTCACGTCCCTGGTGAAGCTGCGGATGAAGAGTGCCTCGCGTGCGCCATGCTCGCCGGTGCCGTAGACCGCGACGCGCTTGTCGGTGACCTCGTAGCCGTCGCATACGGGGCAGTAGCGGATCTGCCCGTTCGCCAGCGCCGCGTCGTGCAACGCGTCGGGCATCGGT
The DNA here is from genome assembly GCF_003950455.1 of Sphingomonas sp. ABOLE. Classification (NCBI taxonomy): domain Bacteria; kingdom Pseudomonadati; phylum Pseudomonadota; class Alphaproteobacteria; order Sphingomonadales; family Sphingomonadaceae; genus Sphingomonas; species Sphingomonas sp. ABOLE. Next base: position 46,475 of record NZ_QQWY01000007.1, on the reverse strand, counting down.
GGGCGATGGTTGATCACGCCGGTGGCCAGCAGCACCGATCGGGCGCGCACCTCGCGCTCGCCGATCCGCGCCGCGAACCCGCCTTCGATCGAGCGCAGGCTCGTTACCTTCGCCGCCTCGCGCACCGTGCCGTATTTCTCGGCCTGGGCGCGCATCGCGGCGAGCAGGTCGAGGCCGGAAATGCCTTGGGGGTAGCCTGCATGGTTGTGCGTGCAGGGGATCAGCGCAGCACGGCTCGATCCGCAATCGAACAAGCGGATCTTCAGATGGTAGCGGCTGAGATAGATGGCCGCGGTGAGCCCCGCCGGGCCGCCGCCGATGATGATGCAATCGTCCATCGCGCGCCAGCGCGTCAGGGCGCGACAGGTTCCGCCGCCCATTGTAGGGCAGGGCATGACCACGCCCGACTTTCTGCTCGATACCTGCGTCTGCATCCGTCTGTTGCGGGGCGGTGGGGCGCCGATCGCGCGGCGGATCGCCGCGACCGAGCCTGGGGGCATTGCGATTTCGGCGATCAGCCTTGCGGAACTGATGGAAGGGGCAGGGCGGGGCAGCGCCGCCGTGGATGCGCTGCTCGAACAGCTGCCGGTGCTGGCCTTCGATGCCTTGGCCGCACGTGCCTTTCCCGCGGCTCGGGCCGCTCACGGTCGGCATGACCGGCTGATCGCGGCGCATGCGCTCGCGCTGGGTGCGACGCTGGTCACCCGTAATGGCCGCGACTTTCGCGCGGTGCCGGGGCTGCGGATCGAAGACTGGTTCTGAGCGCGTTGCACTTCGGCGCAAATGTATATACACCCCGTATATACGGAGGCGATGCATGGGCGAGGAATATCGCGCCAGGATCTTCAAGTCGGGCAATTCGCTGGCGCTGCGCCTGCCCAAGGCGCTGGGTCTGAAGGAAGGCGCCGAAGTGGTGTTGCGCGAGGAACGTCGCGGCTTCTCGGTAGAGCCGCTGGACGGCGAGGAGAAGATCGACCTTGGCGGCATCGCCGGCGCGCTGCCGTGGCTGAAGCCGATCCCTCCGGAGGATCGCGAGATCGAGGAGCGCGAGCTCGATTGGGAAGGGCGCAGGCTGCGGGACGATGGCTGAGCCCCGCTTTCTTCTCGACACGAACATCTGCATCTACATCCTCAGCGACGCGCACGCACCGGCTGCGCTCGCGGTGGAGGCGCAGGCCAAGGGCAGCGTGGTCAGTTCCACGATCGTGCTAGCGGAGGTGCTGAGAGGGGTGCCCGAGAGCCATGCGGACGGACGGCTGGTTGTCGAGCGGTTCTTTCGGCTCGTCGAGCCGCTTCCGTTCGACGCCGCCGCCGCCGAAGCCTATGCCCGGCTGCCCTTCCGCCGCGCGCGGCTGGATCGGCTGATCGCGGCGCAGGCGCTGGCGGCCGGGCTGACGCTGATCACCAATAACGAACGGGATTTCGCCGACATCCCGGACCTCAAGCTCGAGAACTGGACGCTGTGACCTTCGCTGCAACCATCCTGACGCTGTACCCCGAGATGTTTCCCGGGCCGCTGGGCATCTCGCTGGCCGGACGCGGTCTGCGCGAGGGGCTGTGGTCGCTGGAAACGGTGCAGATCCGCGACTTCGCCACCGACAAGCATCGCTCGGTGGACGATACGCCGGCCGGGGGCGGGGCAGGGATGGTGCTGCGCGCCGATGTGCTGGCAGCGGCAATCGACAGCGTTGCCCGCGAAGGGCGCCCGCTCCTGGCCATGACGCCGCGCGGGCGGACGCTGACGCAGGACCGCGTGCGCGAGCTCGCGACAGGTCCAGGTGCGATCGTGCTGTGCGGCCGTTTCGAAGGTTTCGACGAACGCATCTTTGAAGCGCGCAACATCGAGGAAGTCTCGATCGGCGATTACATCCTCTCCGGCGGTGAAATGGCGGCGCTGACATTGCTCGATGCTTGCATTCGGCTCGTTCCCGGCGTAATGGGCGCGGCTTCCAGCGGCATGGACGAGAGCTTCGAAACGGGGCTGCTCGAATATCCGCAATATACCCGACCTGTCGAATGGGAAGGGCGCACGATCCCCGAAGTGCTGCGATCGGGGGATCATGCGAGGATCGAAGCCTGGCGACGCGCCATGGCGGAGACCGATACACGGCTAAGGAGGCCAGACCTTTGGGAACGCCATGAGGGCGTTCGGGTCCAGTCTCCCTCTGGCGCGCGGCGAAAACATGGGACTGACTGAGATGAACCTCATCCAGACGCTCGAAGCCGAGCAGATTGCCAAGTTCAACGAAGCCAAGAAGATTCCGGAATTCCGCCCGGGCGACACCGTCCGCATCGGCGTGAAGGTCGTCGAAGGCGAGCGTACCCGCGTGCAGAACTTCGAAGGCGTGTGCATCGCGCGCGCCAACAAGGGCATGGGTTCGAACTTCACCGTCCGCAAGATCTCGTTCGGTGAAGGTGTGGAGCGCGTGTTCCCGCTCTATTCGCCGAACATCGATTCGATCGAGGTCGTGCGTCGCGGTGTCGTGCGTCGTGCGAAGCTCTACTATCTGCGTGGTCGTACCGGCAAGTCGGCGCGTATCGCCGAGCGCCGTGACACCCGCACCGAGGCGCAGGCCGCCGAGTAAGGCTGGCCTTCCCAGAACGCGAAAGGCGTGCGGACCCCCGCGGTTCGCACGCCTTTTTCGTGTTCGGCACCTTGTGCGACGCGCGGCTTTCTCAAGACAAGTGATACAAAAAAGGCGCCGCGGACGGATTTTGTCGCGGCGCCCCCGACTTCGGCGATGGATCGCGCGGATCAGGCGGCGGCGCGGAAGCCGTCGTTCTGGAGGAGCGCCCGGCCGCGCGCGGTGAGCGCCGCATCGCGCACCTCGGGCCCGCCGATGCCGATCAGCAATGCCTCATAGGCGAGCAGGCCGCGATCGCACAGGCCCTGCACGGCGGCGACGAAGGCGTGATGACGGTCGAGCGATGCTCCAAGGTCGAGCGCCGTCGGGGTCAGCGTGGCGCTGCCCGGCCAGCTGCGCTGCAGCGCATCGGCGATCGCGACAATGCAGCGCGAATCGAGGGCGCCCAGCGCCTCACGATTTTCCCCGCTCACCGACATCAGGTCCTCCTCAGCAACATGGTCCGCATGCCTTTGTGCAACCCGAGGGGCCGTAGCGAACCCACCGAACTCGTGCTCAAAATTGCATTATCAGAACCACGCCATCGACCCTCGGCCGGTTCCGCAACATTCCTATGCACACATACGCCGAATCGGTTTTTTCCGTTCCCGGAGTCGTGCTGTGACGCAGCATTTACGCCACTAGGCAATTTCTGCCTAGACGTGGATTGCATCCGAAACGAATTTACCAGTTGATAACTCCTATCTTCGTCTCGTTCTGAAACATCGACCAAGGCGCTGCCCGGTAGATGTGCCGCTGGTAAAACTCCGTACTGCCCGGAACTGCGCGAGTCGCCTACGATACAACCGTTTTCATCAGGGTGTGGTCATGTCGGATTGGGGCGTTGCAGCGTTGGGACTGGAGAGTCGATTCGGACAGGGTATCGCAGGCGAGATGATGCCCGAGGAAAGCCGGATCGTGCGCGCAGCGGTGCTGTTGCTCCGCGGCGAGGTTGCGGTTCTCCGGACCGGATCGCGGGCCGTGCTTGCCGCCGCGGACGGCGTCGAGGCCGTCGATTCCGCGCGGCGACTGTCCGATCCCCTCGAAGCAATGGTGCTCGGCTATCGCAGCCAGTTATCGGTGCCCTTGTGGCGGGACGGTCGCCGCGTCGGGGCGCTTGCCGTGCTCGGTCGCGACGAGCGCCGTTTCGGGGACGCGGACATCGCGTTGCTGCAGGCGCTTGCCAGTCGCATGGACCGCGCGCATCGCAGCATCCACTGATCGGCGGCGCTACCAGAGTCGGCGCGCCGGCGGGAAGGAAGCGCGCTCAGTTTGCCCGGTTTGCCTCGCTTGCCAGCATGGCGCGCCCGCGCGCGGTGAGGGTGGCATCGACCAGCATCGGGCCGTCGCTGTTGAATACCAGCGCCTCATAGGCGAGGAACCCGGCGTCGCTGAGTGACTCAACCATGCCCAGAAATTCGGCGACCGCAGTTTCCCGGTCGCCCAGTCCGATATCGGCGGGCGTGAGAAGCGTCGAGCGCGGCCAGTTCTTCTCCAGCAAGCGCGTGGCGCATTCTACCGAAACATCCGAACCTATCCTGCCAAGACGGTCCACCGACATGCGGTTCTACTCCTGATCGATCGAGCGCGCCCCGCTTCGCGGCTCCACCGCGGCTGCCGTGTTCCCGGCAACTTGTGTGATCCAGACTTTACCATAATCCGCTCGCGCGTCGAGTATATTCATTCCGAAAATTGAATATGTTTAATTGTGTTTGCCTTTCACTAGCCTTCTAAACGACTTGTTCATGACTTTGCGGACGTGCGCGAACGTTGGCGCAGGCGTGGCAAGGGGGGCGGCTCGGGTCTGTTGCCTCTTTACGCCTCGGCCCGGGTCGATACACCAGCCGCCGCCGGCCATCGGGTGCCGGCAGGCGGAGTGTTGGATGCGCAAATGGATGCTGGGCGTTGCCGGGATGGCGATCGCGATGGGGGTGAGCATGGCTGATGCCGCGGCGCAGGCGCAAACGGGCCAGCCGCTGACGTTGCAACGGATTTTCGGCAGTCCTTCGCTGGACGGCCCGGCACCGCGCGCCGTACAGCTCTCGCCCGACGGCAGGTATCTCACCCTGTTGCGCAACCGCGACGACGATCGCGAGCGCTACGACCTGTGGGCGCTGGATACCGCCAAGGGCCAGTGGCGGATGCTGGTCGATTCGAAGACGCTCGGCTCGGGCGCCGAACTGTCCGAAGCCGAGAAGATGCAGCGCGAACGCGCCCGCATCGGCGGCACCAAGGGCATCGTTTCCTATGACTGGGCGCCCGACGGCCAGTCGATCCTGGTGCCGCTGGATGGCGAGTTGTTCCGAGCGCGCCTGAACGGTCAGGTCGACAAGCTGCCCGCCGCGGCCGGCGCGAAGCTCAACGCGGCACTGAGCCCGGCGGGCCGGTTCGCCAGCTATGTGCAGGACCAGAATCTGGTCGTCATGGACCTGGCCAGCGGCAAGGCCATCCGCGTCACACAGGACGGCGCGGGGACGGTGCATTGGGGCGAGGCCGAATTCGTCGCGCAGGAGGAAATGGCGCGCCGCGACGGCTATTGGTGGGCGCCTAACGACGCCTATGTCGCGGTCGAGCGCTTCGACGAGGCACCCGTCGGAATCGTCACCCGCGCCGCGATCGGTGCCGAGGGGACCAGCATCGTCCAGCAACGCTATCCGAAGGCGGGTACGCCGAACGCGCTGGTAGAGCTTTACGTGCTCGATCCGCGGGGCCAGAAACGGGTGAAGGTGGATCTCGGCGCCGATCCCGACATCTATCTCGCCCGCGTCGATTGGGCGGCGGACGGCAAGACGCTGTACGTCCAGCGCCAGAACCGTGCGCAGACCCAGCTCGACCTGCTCGCGGTCGACCCCGCCACCGGCGCCGCGCGCGTGCTGTTCAGCGAGAAGGCGCCGCCGAAGAGCTGGATCAACCTCAGCTTCGGCCTCAAGCCGCTCGACGATGGCAGTCTGATCTGGTGGTCCGAGCGCGACGGCCACGGCCATCTCTATCGCTGGCAGGCGGGCACCTTTACCCAGCTGACTAAGGGCGCATGGGAAGTGGCGCCCGACGGGATCAGCGTCGATCAGAAGCGCGGGCGCCTCTACTTCCAGGGCAACAAGGACGATCCGCTCGAACGGCATCTCTACTGGATCGACTATCGCAAGCCTGGCGCGATCACCCGGCTGACCGAGCGCGGCTGGTGGAACGCCGCCAGCATGGATGCCAGCGGCACCCGCGCGATCGTCAGCCGATCGAACCCCAGCCAGCCGCGCCAGGTCTATCTCGCCGATGCCGATGGCAAGCGGATCGCCTGGGTGCAGGAAAACGCGGTCGGCGATGCCGGCCACCCCTACCATCCATACCTCGCGGCGCATCGCGAGCGGACCTTCGGCACGATCAAGGGCCCGGACGGCACCGAGCTGCACTGGGAGATGATCACCCCCAAGCTGGAGCCCGGCAAGCGCTACCCGGTATTCTTCCAGCATTATGGCGGCCCGCATGTGCAGACGGTCAGCCGCGCCTGGGGCGGTTCGCTCCAGCAATATCTGGTGCAGCGCGGCTATATCTGGTTCCAGATCGACAATCGCGGCTCGGCCAATCGCGGCGTCGCCTTCGAAAGCGCGATCTGGCAGGCGATGGGCAGTGTGGAAGTCCAGGACCAGCTGGCGGGTGCCGCCTATCTGAAGTCGCTGCCCTTCGTCGATCCGAAGCGCATCGCCACCTATGGCTGGTCCTATGGCGGCTACATGACGCTGAAGATGCTGGAGGCCGCGCCCGGCACTTTCGCGGCAGGCGTCTCGGGTGCACCGGTGACCAAATGGGAACTCTACGACACCCATTACACCGAGCGCTACATGGGCGATCCGCGCCAAGTGCCGAAGGCGTACAAGGCCGCCAGCACCTTGGGCGACGCGGCGAAGATCGCCGATCCGCTGCTGATGATCCACGGCATGTCGGACGACAATGTCGTACTGGAGAACGGCACTGCAATGTACGCCGCGCTCCAGCAGCAAAAAGTGCCGTTCGAGATGATGCTCTATCCTGGACAGACCCACCGCGTCGGCGGGGCGGGGATCAGCGAGCATCTATGGAATACTATCCTGAACTTCCTTGATCGCGCATTGACCAAGTAACGATCCAATAATTCAATAGGATACGTAAAAATCCGGGGGCAGGTCGCGGCAATGCGGCACGCTCATCTTCTATAATGCGCAGGTGGGATATCTGCGCGCCTCCGGGCCGCGCCTTGGAGGAAATGAGCGTGCAATTCCTGGCAAATCTCAAAATACAGTTCAAGATCATGATGATGCTTGGCTTGCTTGGCATCGTTACCCTGGGCGTCGCCTGGTATGGCGGGCGAGTCATGCAGTCGATCGACAATGGCTATTCGCAGCTGACCGACGTGAAGATGCCGGACACCGCCAAGCTGATCCGCGTCAATCGCCTCGGCTTCGCGATGATGTACAGCGGCTACAAGACGCTCGCCTATGACGGCGCCTCGTCGCAGGCGAAGAAGGCGGCAGCGGACGAGCTCGACGCGTACAAGCAGGCGAAACAGTATCTGAACGAAGTGGCCGCCACCGAAAAAGATGCAGCCGCCGACGTTCAGGCGATCGAAGCGGTGCTGGACGAGCTCCAGTCGCAGGTCTTGCCGGCCGTCGAGATGGGCCTTGCCAACAACAACGCGGCTGCGCAGGTGCAGCTCGCCAAGGCCGATCGTCTGGCGGAAGCGCTCACCAACAAAACGCGGGCGTACAATGATCGCCGCGTTGCGGACGGCAAGGCGCAGTCCGATGCCATGAGCGCGACCGTTGCCGGTGCGGTGTGGATGCTGCTGGGCGTCGCCCTGGTCGCGGTCCTCGGCGCGATGGGTCTGGCGGTCTTCGTGACCCGAGGGCAGATCTCGGGTCCGCTGGAGCGGCTGCAGGACTCGATGCGGGGTCTTGCAGGCGGCAACAATCATGTCGAGGTGCCCGGCACCGAGCGCGGCGACGAGGTCGGCAGGATGGCCAAGTCGGTGCTCGTCTTCAAGGAAGCCGCGCTGCGCCAGGAAGAGCTGGCCGAGGCCAAGAAGCGTGCCGATGCCGCGCAGCAGATCGTCGTCGAGACGCTCGAGGATCGCCTGGGCAAGCTCGCCGGCGGCGACCTGACCGCGTCGATCGAAACGCGCTTCGATCCCGAATATGAAGGGCTGAAGCAGAACTTCAACGCCGCCGTCAACTCGCTGCGCGAACTGATCACCGCAGTGATCGAGAGCGCCGAGACGATCTCGACCGGTTCGGCCGAGATCGCCCAGGCCAGCGAGGATCTCGCGCGTCGTACCGAAGGTGCTGCGGCCAGCCTCGAGGAAACTTCGGCCGCCGTCCACGAGATGGACCAGCGCATCAAGGCAACCGCCGCCGCCTCGACCAAGACCGTCGAGCGCGCCACCGGTGCGATCGGCGTGGTCGACTCCGGCCGCAGCGTGGCGGACGAGGCGATGCAGGCAATGAGCCGCGTGTCGGAAAGCGCCAAGGGCATCGACAACGTCATCGAAGGCCTCGACAAGATCGCCTTCCAGACCCGCGTTCTCGCGATGAACGCGGCGGTGGAAGCCGGCCGGGCAGGCGAAGCGGGCCGCGGCTTCGCGGTCGTCGCCGACCTCGTCTCCGCCCTGGCGATGCGTGCCGAGGAGGAAGCCGGCCGCGCCCGCGACCAGCTGACCGCGACGCAGACCGACATCAATGCGGCGGTCGACATGGTTCGCCGTGTGGACAGCGCGCTCGGCGCGATCGTCGGCGACGTCAACGAGGTCCACTCGCTGCTCGAGACCATGGCTCAGGACAACCAGGTCCAGGCCACCGCGGTCACTCAGGTGGCGACAGCGGTCAACAGCATCGACCAGACCACCCAGCAGAACGCCGCGATGGTGGAAGAGACCTCGGCTGCCGCGCGCAACCTCAGCTCGGAAGTCCGCTCGCTGACCGAGCAGGCCTCGCGCTTCAATGCGGGTGACCGCAGCCACCGCAAGCCGGTCCGCTCGAAGGTACATGCGCTGCCGGTGGCTTCCAACCCGGCGCATGCCGCAAGCGTCACCACCGTGCGCTCGACCGGCGCCGAAGTGGAGGAGTGGGCGAGCTTCTAAGCCTCCCTTCTTTGCACTCGACGCGCAGTTGACCACAGTCTAGGCTCGCTTTCGTCTTGGGACGGGGGCGAGCCATGGCGTTGGAGGGGGTGGCTCAACTCGCGCCCGTACAGGGCGGGGCGCGGATCGACGTGCTCGATATCTTGCGTGGACTCGCCATCCTCGGCATCTTTTTCATGAACATTCCATTCGAAGGCCAGACGGCGGTGACGATGCTGCTCGGCCCGCAGATCATCGGCTGGACGCCGCTCGACCGATGGAGCTGGACCTTCGTCGAGGTGGTGCTGGAGGGCACCCAGCGCGGGGTGCTCGAGATCCTGTTCGGCTGCGGCCTGATGGTGCTGGCGGCGCGGGCGATGCGGCCGGACGGGCCGGTGGCGGTGGCCGACCTCTATTGGCGGCGCAACCTGTGGCTGCTCGGCTTCGGGTTGCTCGACATCTTCGTGTTCCTGTGGACCGGCGACATCCTCCACATCTACGCGCTGGCCGCCTTGTTCCTCTTCCCGTTCCGCCTGCTGGGGCCGCGCGTGCTGCTGGCGCTGGGATCGCTGTTCGCGCTGGGCATGGCGGTGACCGGCGCGTCAACCTATGCCGAGCGGGCCGCACTGGTCGCGGCGGTGCCGGTCATCGAGCAGAAGCTGGCCGCCCACCAGCCGCTGACCCAGGACGAGCAGGCCAAGCGGAAGGAGTGGCAGACGCTGCTCGCGCGGCGGGCGACCGGCGGCGAAGAGGTCAAGAAGGTTCGGGAGATGGAGAAGCGGGGCCATGGCGGCGGCTTCCTCGCCTACGCCGCGATGAACATCGGCTTTTATGTCGAGTTCATGCTGCCCGAGCTGGGTCTGGCGATTGCCGAGGCCTTTTGCATGATGCTGGTCGGCATCGCGCTGTGGAAGTGGCGAGTGGTGCAGGGCGGTCGCAGCACCCGCTTCTATGCGATCCTGATGCTGTGTTGCTACGTGCCGGGCATGCTCGCACGCGGGATCGGGGCGCAGGAGATGCTGTCGCCGGTGCCGATCGTCCACACAGCCTGGATCACCGAGGAGCCGGCGCGGATCCTGGCGTCGATCGGCCATGTCGCGCTGGTCAATCTGATCGTGCGCAGCGGGGTGGGGCAGGCGGTGCTCGCGCCGTTCAAGGCGGCGGGCCGGACGGCCTTCTCGCTCTATTTCCTCCAGCAGTTCATCGCCATCTACATCCTGTTCGCGCCCTGGGGGCCGGGGCTGTTCGGCAAGCTCGGCTGGAGCGGGCTGTACGGCGTGGCGCTGGCGGTGCTGGCGTTCGAGGTGGTGCTCGCCAATCTCTGGCTGCGGGCGTTCGCGATGGGGCCGATGGAATGGGCGTGGCGGTCGCTTGCCTATGTCCAGCGGCAGCCCTTCCGCCGGCCGCGCCCGGGGGCGGGGGATGGCGTGCTCGCCGCGGCATGAAGTTGCGCGAAATTGGGCTCGCCACGCAGCTTTCTTTCTGCTAGCGGAAGCCGCGATGCTTCGAAAATGCGCCAAATCCACGCGAATTACACCGCGCCCGTAATCCGGGCGCGATAGCTGCGCTTTATGCAGCGAAGCAGCGGAATGCTGGTGCATTCCACCCTCCATCCCCACTAAAGAGCCTCCACGCCGCAGGTGTCGGCGCGGGCAAGAAAGAGGTACAAATGGGTTACCGTGTCGTCGTCGCAGGCGCCACCGGCAATGTCGGTCGCGAAATGCTCAACATCCTGGCCGAGCGGGAATTCCCGATCGACGAGCTCGCCGTGCTGGCGTCGTCGCGCTCGACCGGCGACATGGTCGATTATGGCGAGACCGGCAAACAGTATAAGGTCCAGAACATCGAGCATTTCGATCCCACCGGCTGGGACATGGCGCTGTTTGCGATCGGCTCCGAAGGCAGCGCCAAGTACGCGCCGAAGTTCGCCGCCGCCGGCTGCACGGTGATCGACAATGCCTCGCTCTACCGCATGGACCCGGACGTGCCGCTGATCGTGCCCGAGGTGAACCCTGAGGCGATCGACGGCTACAAGGCGCGCAACATCATCGCCAACCCGAACTGCTCGACCGCGCAGATGGTGGTGGCGCTCAAGCCGCTGCACGACGCTGCCAAGATCAAGCGCGTGGTGGTCGCGACCTATCAGTCGGTCTCGGGCGCGGGCAAGGCGGGGATGGACGAGCTGTTCAACCAGAGCCGCGCGATCTTCGTCGGCGACCAGGTGGAGCCGGCCAAGTTCACCAAGCAGATCGCGTTCAACGTGATCCCGCACATCGACAGCTTCCTCGACGACGGCTCGACCAAGGAAGAGTGGAAGATGGTGGTCGAGACCAAGAAGATCCTCGATCCCAAGATCAAGGTGACCGCCACCTGCGTGCGCGTGCCGGTGTTCGTCGGCCATTCGGAAGCGATCAACCTCGAGTTCGAGGGCGAGCTGTCGGCGGAGGACGCGCAGAAGATCCTGCGCGAGGCGCCGGGCATCATGCTGGTCGATAAGCGCGAGAATGGCGGCTATGTCACGCCGATCGAAAGCGTCGGCGAGTACGCCACCTATGTCAGCCGTGTGCGCGAGGATTCGACCGTGGAGAACGGCCTGTCGCTGTGGTGCGTGTCGGACAATCTCCGCAAGGGCGCGGCGCTGAACGCGGTGCAGATCGCGGAACTGCTCGGCCGGCGGCACCTGCAGAAGGCCTGATCTTTAGCGTTTCCTCCCCCGCTTGCGCGGGGGAGGAAACGCTCAGTTCAAAGCCGCGGCAGGGTTACCCCGCGCTGGCCCATGTACTTGCCCGCCCGGTCGGCATAGCTCGTCTCGCAGGGCTGCTCGCCCTTGAGGAACAGGAACTGGCAGGCGCCTTCATTGGCGTAGATCTTGGCCGGCAGCGGGGTGGTGTTGGAGAACTCCAGCGTCACATGGCCCTCCCATTCGGGCTCCAGCGGCGTGACGTTCACGATGATCCCGCAGCGCGCATAGGTCGACTTGCCGAGGCAGATCACCAGCGTGTCGCGCGGTACCCGGAAATACTCCACCGTCCGCGCCAGCGCGAAGCTGTTGGGCGGGATCACGCAGACATCGGTCTTGCGGTCGACGAAGCTGTTCGCGTCGAAATTCTTCGGGTCGACCACCGCGCTGTCGACATTGGTGAAGATCTTGAACTCGTCGGCGACGCGGGCGTCATAGCCGTAGGAGGAGAGACCGTAGCTGATGCAGCCTTCGCGGCGCTGGCTCTCGACGAAGGGCTCGATCATGCCGTGGTTGAGCGCCTGCTCGCGAATCCAGCGGTCGGATAATATGGACATGGGCGCGGGTAGTGCGGGGCGGGGCGGCCCCCGTCAAGCGGACCGCCGCGCAAACCGGTTCTCCTCCCCGCGGCCGCAGGGAGGGGAGGGATCGATCAGAGTTTGCTCAGCACATATTCCGCCGAGCTGACTTCGAACGCGCCCGGCGCCTCGACGAACAACTGCTCGACGACGCCGTCGTTGACGATCATCGCGAAGCGCTGGCCGCGCGTGCCCAGGCCGAAGGCCGAGCCGTCCAGCGTGAGGCCCAGCGCCTCGGCGAAGGCGCCATTGCCGTCGGCGAGCATCGTCACCTTGTCGGCCACGCCATTGGCCTCGCCCCAGGCCTTCATTACGAAGAAGTCGTTGACTGCGGTGCAGGCGATCTCGTCGACGCCCTTGGCCTTGATCGCCTCGGCCTTCTCGACGAAGCCCGGCAGGTGCTTGGCCGAGCAGGTGGGGGTGAAGGCACCGGGCACCGAGAACAGCGCGACCTTGCGGCCGGCGAAATAGGCGGGGGCCTGGACCTGGTCCGGACCCTCGGCGGTGACCTTGACGAGCGTGGCGTCGGGGATGCGATCGCCGGTCTGGATCGTCATGCTGTTCTCTCCTTGTACGAATCCTGCGACCGCACGGCCGCGCCGCCTCCATCGCATCCCGCGCAACAAATTCAAGCGTGGCCCGTAGGGAGGGCGAACGATATGGTGGATAGCATGGATTCGACGCCTTCCCTTACCGGCCAGTTCCTGCTGGCCATGCCCGGCATTGGCGACCCGCGCTTCGAGCGCGCGGTGATCGCGATGTGCGCCCATGATACCGAGGGCGCGCTGGGCATCGGCATCGGCGCGACGATCGAGGGGCTGGGGCTGCACGATCTGCTCGAACAGTTCGAGATCGATCCGGGCGACGTGCCCGACGTGCCGGTGCATTTCGGCGGCCCGGTCGAGCCGCGCCGCGGCTTCGTGCTCCACTCGGCCGATTGGAGCGGGCAGGACACGATCGACGTCGCGGGGCGCTGGCAGCTCTCCGGCACGATCGACGTGCTGCGCGCCATCGCCGAAGGAAAGGGCCCCAGCCGCTGGCTGGTCGCGCTCGGCTATGCCGGCTGGGGCGAGGGGCAGCTGGAGACCGAGCTGACCCGCCATGGCTGGTTCAACACGCCCGCCAATCTGGCGCTGCTCTACGACACCGATGTGTACGAGCGCTGGGCCGAAGGCTTTGTCGGCGCGGGTATCGATCCGCGGCTGCTGGCAAATAGCACGGGTACCGCTTGAATTTGGCCGAACGGCATATAAAGATATCTTTATATTAACATTGCGCGCCTGACCCGAAGGGGCTAGGGGGCGCACCCATGCGGCCGGGAGGAATCCCGGTGCGCCAGCATTTGCCTGCAACTGGAGAAGCAGCCCGTGGCTAAGAACGACTATGTCATCAAGGACATCGCCCTCGCCGATTTCGGCCGCGCCGAAATCAACATCGCCGAGACCGAGATGCCCGGCCTGATGGCGCTCCGCAAGGAATTCGGCGCATCGCAGCCGCTCAAGGGCGCGCGCATCACGGGTTCGCTGCACATGACGATCCAGACCGCCGTGCTGATCGAGACGCTGACCGCGCTCGGCGCGCAGGTCCGCTGGGCCACCTGCAACATCTTCTCGACGCAGGACCACGCCGCCGCCGCGATCGCCGCGACCGGCGTTCCGGTGTTCGCAGTGAAGGGCGAGAGCCTGGCCGACTATTGGGACTATGTCGGCGACATCTTCAACTGGGGCGCCGATGGTGACGGTACCACCGCCAACATCATCCTCGACGACGGCGGCGACGCCACCATGTTCGCGCTGTGGGGCGCCAAGCTCGAGGCCGGCGCGACGCTGGGCGAGCCGGAGAATGACGAGGAAGTCGAGTTCCAGCGCGCGCTGAAGGCGTTCGTCGCCAAGTATCCGGGCTATCTCACCAAGACCGTGCAGAACCTGAAGGGCGTTTCGGAAGAGACCACCACCGGCGTGCACCGCCTGTACGAGATCGCCAAGAAGGGCGAACTGCCGTTCCCGGCGATCAACGTCAACGACAGCGTCACCAAGTCGAAGTTCGACAACCTCTATGGCTGCAAGGAATCGCTGGTCGACGCGATCCGTCGCGCCACCGACGTGATGCTCGCCGGCAAGGTTGCCGCGGTCGCCGGCTTCGGTGACGTGGGCAAGGGCTCGGCCCAGTCGCTGCGCAACGGCGGCGCCCGCGTGCTCGTGACCGAAATCGATCCGATCTGCGCGCTGCAGGCGGCGATGGAAGGCTTCGAGGTCGTCACCATGGACGAGGCCGTCAAGCGCGCCGACATCTTCGTGACCGCCACCGGCAACGCCGACGTGATCACCGCCGATCACATGAAGGCGATGAAGCCGATGTCGATCGTCTGCAACATCGGCCACTTCGACAGCGAGATCCAGATCTCGGCGCTGTCGAACTACAAGTGGACCGAAGTGAAGCCCGGCACCGACCTGGTCGAGTTCCCGGACGGCAAGCAGATAATCGTGCTCGCCAAGGGCCGCCTGGTGAACCTGGGCTGCGCCACCGGCCACCCGAGCTTCGTGATGTCGGCCAGCTTCACCAACCAGACGCTGGCGCAGATCGAGCTCTGGACCAAGGGCGAGAACTACAAGAACCAAGTCTACGTCCTGCCGAAGCACCTCGACGAGAAGGTCGCCGCGCTCCACCTCGAGAAGCTGGGCGTGCACCTGTCGAAGCTGAGCGAGAAGCAGGCGGCGTATATCGGCGTGCCGGTCGAAGGCCCGTTCAAGCCGGACCATTACCGCTACTGATCGACGCGAAAGCGCCGCTTTTCCGGAAGGTCGTTCCCGCAAGGGAGCGGCCTTTCGCCGTTCCAGGGGTGTTACAATTGTGTGGCAGAACGGCAACGCTATCCGGAGAACCGTGCATATTGTGTCCGTGGCGGCCACGGACGGGGGGAGTTGCGCGTTGCTGGAAATGATTCTGCAAAATCGGTAATATCCCAGATGCTTCGATGGGCTGGACCGGCAGCAGAACCGTACCAAAGTGTACTGGGAAAAGGGGTTCGTTCATGCGTTTCAAGGTTTTCGGCCGGAGTCTCGGCCTGCGTCTCACCGCTTCCGTCGCCGCGATTACGCTCGCGCAGCTTGCCACCCCCGCGCTCGCGCAGACCGATGCGCCTGCCGGCCAGGACGACAGCGGCGCCCAGGCGCAGGAGCCGGCCGAGATCGTCGTCACCGGCTCGCGCATCGCGCGTCCAGAGTTCGATACGGTCCAGCCTACCCAGGTGGTCGGCGCCGCGCAGATCGAATCGCGCGGCTACACTAATGTCGGGCAGGCGCTGCGCGAGATCCCCGCCTTCGGCCCGCCTGGCAACAGCTCGGTCGGCGCGCAGTCGTCGTTCGGCCCGTCGCAGACCTTCGTCGACTTCTTCGGTCTCGGCAGCCAGCGTACGCTGGTGCTGGTGAACGGCCGCCGCTTCGTCTCGTCGAACACCGCCAGCATCTTCGGCCCGGTGAACCCGGGTACCCAGGTCGACCTCAACAACATCCCGACGACGCTGGTCCAGCGCATCGAGACCGTGGCGATCGGCGGCGCGCCGATTTACGGCTCGGATGCGATCGCGGGCACCGTCAACATCATCCTCAAGAAGGATTATCAGGGCCTGGAGGTCGGCGGCCAGTATGGCGTGTCCGAGCGCGGCGACGCGCCCGAAGCACGGCTGAACTTCCTAGCCGGCAAGAACTTCGCCGAGGGCCGTGGCAACATCGTGGTGTCGGGCGAATACAACCACACCAGCGGCCTAGTCGCCAATGATCGCGCGATCACCGCGCGCGGTAATTTCTTCGGTACGCCGCCGGCGTCGGCTGGCTCGCCGTTCGCGCGCCTGCTCTACCCGCAGCAGCGCTATTCGGCGTTCACCTCGGGCGGCGTGCCTTTCGTGGATGACGACTATTCGGTGCAGCGCTCCGGCCTCCAGAACGCCGCTGGCCAGTATCTGCAGTTCGGCCCCAACGGCACGCTGGTGCCGCTCGACCTCGGCACCGTGCTGCGCCAGGGTTACATCAGCAGCGGCGGCAATGGCTTCAACCTGCCGGCGCAGAACAACCTGCTGACCAGCTCGGAACGCTACATCGCCAGCGCCCAGCTCAACTATGCCTTCACCGATCATATCCGCTTCTTCGGCGAAGGCTGGTACACGCACACCAAGGGCGTGAACCTGATCGATCAGCCCAACTATAACACGGCGCTGTTCGACGCTGCCGGTACCCCCGACGGCAACCTGATCGTCTCGCTCGACAATCCGTATCTGAACGCCGCGGACCGAGCGACGATCGCCTCGCAGCTGCCGGCTGGCCAGAACGAGTTCTATGTCGGCCGTGCGCTGAACGACCTCACCACCGGTCGCGCGGAAGCGCGGATCGAGACCTATCGCTTTGTCGGTGGCCTCGCGGGCGACTTCGGTATCGGCGACCGCAACTTCACCTGGGAAGCGTCGGTCAACTATGGCCGTTCGCAGACCCGCGGCCGTAACTACGAGCTCGACAACCAAAACTTCTTCAACGCGATCGACGCGGTCGCGGACGCCAGCGGCAACATCACCTGCCGCCCCGGCGTGACCAACTCCACTGCCGACACCATCAGCAAGACCTGCGCGCCGCTGAACGTCCTGGGCTCGGGCCAGGCGAGCCAGGCCGCGCGCGACTATATCTTCGCGATCGCGCGTCCGGTCTCGACCAACGAGCAGCTGGTGTTCAACGCCAACGTGACCGGCGCCGTGGCCAAGCTGTTCGGCAACGACGTGAGCATCTCGGCGGGCTATGAGCATCGCCGCGAGAAGACCTCGTTCGATCCGGGCAGCTTCTATTACGGCCAGGACAATGGCGACGGCACCCGCACCCAATATGGGCGCAGCATCCCGATCGACCCGATCAGCGGCCGCTTCCACACCAACGAAGCGTTCGGCGAGCTCGTCGTTCCGTTCGTCACCGCACAGAACGGGATCAACTGGCTGAAGACCGTCGAGTTCGACGGCGCGGCGCGCTATGTCGACAACTCGCTGTCCGGCGGCGACTGGGCCTGGACCGCAGGCGGCCGTCTCGGCTTCATCTCGGACCTGACCTTCCGCGGCAACTACACGCGCTCGATCCGCTCGCCCGCGATCACCGAGGCGTTCAACCCGACCTCGCGTGCGTTCGACAACGGTCGCGATCCGTGCGACGCGAATTATTCGACCAGCGGCCCGAACCCGTCGGTGCGCCAGGCAAACTGCCGCGCCGCCGGCATCGACCCGACCACCTTCGTGTCGAACTACAGCAACTTCACCATTCCGGTGACGGTGTCGGGCAATCCCGGGCTGCGCAACGAAGTGGCGAACAGCTGGACCGTCGGCGCGATCGTGCAGCCGCGCTTCGCAAAGAGCCTGACGGTGGCGGTCGACTGGATCAACATCAAGCTGAAGGACGCGATCGTCTCGCTGGGCGGTGACGACATCCTCAACGCCTGTTATGATTCATCCTCCTATCCGAACAGCTTCTGCGGCCTCGTCACGCGTGACGTGAACGGCCAGATCACCGGCATCCAGGAAGGCTATTACAACGCGTCGTCTTACGAGACGACGGGCCTGACGGTCACGGCCGCCTATCGCCTGCCGCTGTCGCGGCTCGGCATGTCGAGCAACGGCGTCGCCGGGCTGTCGGTGAACTATTTCTACCGCGACAAGCTGCAGCAGCGCGTCGGCATCGGCGACATCAACCATCTCGCGGGCGAGATCGGCTATCCGCATCATTCGGGTACCGCCAACCTCACCTATGAAGGCGATCGGTTCAACGGCCTGATCCAAGCCCAGTACATCGGCAAGGGCGCCTATGACGTCGACGAGGCGGCGAACGCCCGCAATATCATGGGCGTGAGCGACTGGTGGGTGTTCAACGCGACGTTGGGCGTGCGCGTGAACCAGCAGTTCGGCATGAAGCTGATCGTCGACAATGTGTTCGACGTGAAGCCGCCGTTCCCGGCGCCGGCCGGTGCCGGCACGACCACCTACTTCTCGGGCATCCTCGGTCGCTACGCGCGTGTGGCGGCGAGCGTGAAGTTCTGAGTCACGGCCAGAAAACAGGTGCAGAAGGGGTCCGGCATCGCCGGGCCCCTTTTCGTATGGGGGTGCGATCGCCTAAGGGTGGAACGATGGCTTGCCGGCGTCTTCCCCGATGATCGTAGTTTCGCAGAGTGGCGCGGCCATCGTCGGCGCGGTGCTGGCGTTCGTGCTGATCGCGGCGGTGTGGGCGCTCTACGCCGGGCTCGCGGCCCGCGCCGCAGCACGCACCGCCTATGAGCAGAACCGCCGGCTGCTGCGCTTCTCCCGCACCTCGCCGGCGCTGCCCATGCTCATTCGCGCCGATGGCCGCATTGAAATGTCGCCACGCCTCGCCGCCTGGCTCGGACTTGAGAGGCCGGTCGAATCGCTCGCACGGCTGTCGCAGAAGGATGCGGGGCTCGATCCCGAGGATGTCGCCTTGCTCGGCGAGCAGGTGGAGGCGGCGCAGCGCGCGGGACAATCCTTCCGCCTGTCGCTGCCGGTGCGCGGCTCCGAGCGGATGCTGCTGGTGCTCGGCGAGCGCGCCTCCGAAGCGGTGGAGACACCGGGCAGCGTGCTGCTCTGGGTGCTCGATGCGACCGACAGCCAGGCCGAGGTCGGATCCCTCGAACGCGAGGCCGATCGGCTGCGCGCCGCCTTCGACGCGCTGACTGCGCTGATCGAGGCCGCGCCGATGCCGATGTGGTATCGCGGGCCCGATCTGCGGCTGCTGATGGTCAACACCGCCTATGTCCGCGCGGTCGAGGGCCGCGACGCCGAGGACGTGGTGTCGCGCGGGGTGGAACTGGTCGATGGCGCGGGGCTGGGCGGGCCGCTCGCCAACGCCGCGATCGCGCGCGATACGCAGGAGCCGCAATCGGCGGCGATGCCCGCGACGATCGCCGGCGCGCGGCGGATGCTCCGCCTCCACGACGTGCCGCTGCCGACCGGCGGCATCGCCGGCTTCGCGGTCGACATCGAGGAGCTGGAGCGCGCCCGCGGCGGCCTCAAGCGCTTCGCCGAGGCGCAGCGGGCGATGCTCGACCGCATGTCCGCCGGCGTCGCCCAGTTCGGCTCGGACCGCAGCCTGGTCTTCTGCAACCAGCCCTTCCGCCGCCTGTTCGCGATGAAGAACGAGTGGCTGGCCGATCGCCCCGAATTCGACCGCGTGCTCGAGCGGATGCGCGAGGCGCGCAAGCTGCCCGATGTGCGCGACTTCCCGCACTGGAAGGCCGAGCGCCGCGAATGGTTCACGTCGCCCGAGGCGGTGGAGGAAAGCTGGAGCATCGGGACCACCCATCTGCGCGTCGTCGCGCAGCCGCTGCCCGAGGGCGGGCTGCTGCTGATCTTCGAGGATCAGACCCAGCAGCTCGAACTCCAGCGCGAGCATGGCGAGATGCAGCAGGTCCGCACCGCGACGCTGGACAGCCTGGCCGAGGCGGTCGCGGTGTTCGGCAAGGGGCGGCTGCAGCTGTGGAACCGCAAGTTCCGCCAGGTCTGGGGCTTCGAGGACGGCTTTCTCGACGGCCACCCGCAGATCGCCACGATCGTCAAGGCGGCGGGCGGCAAGCTGGTCAACGCGGCGCGGGCGGAGATCATCGGCGACCTGATCCGGCTCGCCGCCAAGGACCGCCAGCAGCGCGGCTCCAGCATCACCTTCGCCAATGGCCGCCATTTCGACATCGCCGCGGTGCCGCTGCCCGACGGCAATGCGCTGGTGACGATGCTCGACACCACCGATCGCCAGCGGGTGGAGCGCGCGCTGCGCGACCGCAACGAGGCACTGGAGGCCGCCGACCGCGTCCGCACCGCCTTCGTCGCGAACATGAGCTATGAGCTGCGCACGCCGCTCACCTCGATCAAGGGGTTCGGCGAAATGCTGCAGGGCGGGTTCGCCGGCAAGCTGAGCGCCGACGGCAAGGAATATGTCGAGGCCATCCTGATGTCGGTCGATCGGCTGGGCGGGCTGATCGACGACGTGCTCGACCTGACGCAAAGCGAAGGCCAGCCGATCGAACGCGAGACGGTGGATGTGGAACTGGCGGCGACCAGCGCGGCGGACGTCATCGCGCCGCTTGCCAAGGGCAAGGCGATCGAGCTGGTAATCGAGGATGCCGGCACCGCCGGCGTGGTGCAGGGCGATGCGCGCCGCATCCGCCAGACCGTCGAGCATCTGCTGCGCCATGCCGTCTCGCACACGCCCGAGGGCGGCCGAGTGCTGCTCCATCTCGACGGCAATGCACGGGTGGCGCGGGTGATCGTCAGCGATGACGGTCCCGGCATGGCCCCGGAGGCGGTGGCGCGGGCGTTCGATCGGTTCGCACAGGTCGGTACCTCGCGCGGGGGCGACCGTGCGCTCGGGCTGGGGCTGCCGCTCGCGAAGCAGTTCGTCGAGGCGCATGGCGGGCGGATCGAGCTGATCTCCGAGCCGGGGCAGGGGACGCTCGTCACGGTGGAGTTGCCGCGCGGATGACCAAGAACAGGATCGTGCTCGCCTCGCTGGAGGAGGCGCTGGCACTGGGCGCCAGGCTGGCGGCGGTAGCGGGCCCGGGCGACGTCATTGCCCTGTCCGGCCCCCTGGGCGCCGGCAAGACGAGCATCGCGCGTGGGCTGCTCGCGGCACTGGGGCTGGAGGGCGAGGCGCCGTCGCCGAGCTTCGCGATCGTCCAGCCCTATGACGTGCCCGAGGTGCGGCTGCCGGTGCTGCACGTCGATCTCTACCGGATCGAGGACCCGGACGAGGCCGAAGAATTGGGGCTCGACGATGCGCGCACCGACTCGCTACTGCTGGTCGAATGGCCCGAGCGGCTGCCCGCATCGGCATGGCACGATGCCCTGTGGCTGACGCTCGCGGTCGCGGCGGACGGCACCCGCGCCTTGACAGCGCGCGTGCCGGCGGCATGGGAAGGCCGATGGCCGTTGACATGACTCCGCCGCCTGCGGCGCCCGCTTTTCTCGCTTCTGCCGGTTGGGCAGGGGCCGACATCCTCCCCGTCGCCGGCGATGCCTCGTTCCGCCGCTATTTCCGCGTGGTCGAGGGGCACCGCAGCGCGATCCTGATGGATGCACCGCCCCCGCACGAGGACCCGCGTCCGTTCCTGGCGGTGGCGCGTTGGCTGACCGAGCATGGCTTTGCCGCGCCTGCGATCCTGCACGAGGATCTGGCGCAGGGCCTGGTGCTGCTCGAGGATTTCGGCGACGTCCGGCTGCGCGAGACCGTCGATGCCGAGCCCGCGCGTGAGCTTGGCCTCTACGGCGCCGCGGTGGATCTGCTGGTGCGGCTCCACGATACGCCGGCCGGCGTGGAGGCGCCCTATGATCTCGCCGTCTACCAGCGCGAGGCGGCGCTGTTCGTCGAATGGTATTGCCCGGCCGTCGGGCTGGAGGTCGATGCCGCGGGCTATCGCGACGCCTGGGATGCGGTGCTGGCACCGCTGCTCGATGGTCATCGCCCCGTCACGGTGCTGCGCGACTACCATGCCGAGAATCTGATGCTGATCGATGGTGGCGAAGGCTTGGGACTGCTCGACTTCCAAGATGCGCTGGCCGGGCACCCCGCCTACGACCTCGTCTCGCTGCTTCAGGACGCGCGCCGTGACGTGCCGCAAGCGACCGAGGCGGCGATGCTGGCCCGCTACCGCGACGCGACCGGCGCGGGGGAGGCGTTCGACATCGCCTATCACGTGCTCGGCGCGCAGCGGAACGCCAAGATCCTCGGCATCTTCACCCGGCTGTGGAAGCGCGATGGCAAGCCGCGCTACCCAACGCTCTGCCCCCGCGTCTGGGCCTATCTCGACCGCGACCTCGCCCATCCGGCGCTCAAGCCCGTGGCCGACTGGTTCGCGGCCAACGTCCCGCCCGAGAAGCGCGGCGATCCGATGCAGGTGGCGGCATGACGATCTATTCGCTCCGCCCGCAACCGGCGGCGCCCGTGCCCAAGACCGCGATGGTGATGGCCGCCGGCCTCGGCAAGCGGATGCGCCCGCTCACGGTCACCCGGCCCAAGCCGCTGATCGACGTGGCCGGCAAGCCGCTGATCGACCATGTCTTCGATCGCCTCTCGGCCGCGGGGGTCGAGCGGGCGGTGGTCAACGTCCATTACCTCGCCGACCAGCTCGAGGCACATCTGCGCGCACGGGTGAAGGGCATCGAGCTCACGATCTCGGACGAGCGCAAGCAGTTGCTGGAGACCGGCGGCGGCCTCGTCCAGGCGCGCGCGATGCTGGGCGATGCGCCCTTCCTGTGCGTCAACAGCGACAATCTGTGGGTCGACGGCCCCAGCGACGCGATCCGTCTGCTCGCATCGCAATGGGACGATGCCAAGATGGACGCGCTGCTGCTGCTGGTGCCGCTGGCACGCGCGACCTGCCATCGGGGGCAGGGCGACTTCCGGCTCGATGCCTTCGGACGGATCACCGAGCGGCGCAAGCCCGGCCGGCTGGCGCCCTTCGTGTTCACCGGGATCCAGATCCTGTCGCCGCGCGTGATCCGCGACTGGCCCGAGGGGCCGTTCTCGACCAATTTGTTCTGGAATCGCGCGATGGAAGCCGGGCGGCTCTGGGGCGCGGTGCATCAGGGGCTGTGGTTCGACGTCGGTTCCCCCAAGGCGATTCGCGCGACCGAGCTGGCGCTCGCCGAGCTTTGAGGCCGCCATCGCCACCTCCGCCCCGGGGGCGGTGACGGGCTCCCCGTCGCGGCTGGTCAGGTTCGGCGGCGCTTCACGGCTCGAGCGTCAGGAGCGCCGTCACTCCCGCCGCGACCGCCAGCCCCGCGCACACCAGCGCCGCGACGTGGAAGCCGCCGACCAGCGCCGCGCCGGTCTGCGACAGCACCGCACCAGCCAGCGCGGTCGCGACCAGCCCGCCGGTGCGCGCGATCGCGCTGTTGAAGCCCGAGGCGGTCCCCGTGAAGCGATCGTCGACCGAGGCGAGGACTGCCGTGGTCAGCGGCGCCACCGCGCCCGCCATGCCCAGCGAGAGCACCAGCATACCCGGCAGGATGCTCGTCCAATAGCTTGCCTGCGGATCGGCACCCGAGAGTAGCCAGAATCCGAGGCCGGTAACGATCGGCCCAATCGAGAGCGGCCAGCGCCCGCCGATCCGCGCCGCCAGCCGCCCGGCGAAGCGCGAGGAGACGCCGATCACGATCGAGAAGGGGAGCAGCGCGAGCCCCGCCTGCGCGGGCGGATAGCCGCCGCCGACGATCAGCAGATAGGGCAGCAGCAGGATAAGCCCGCCCAGCGCGCCGTAGAGCAGCAGCGTCAGCACGGTCAAACCGACGAAGGGCAGCGATCCGAACAGCGCCAGCGGCATCATCGCCCGCTCGCCCAGCCGGTGCTGGTGGAGCACGAAGCCGCCGAGCAGCGCCACGCCGCCGATGAGGCCGACGGTCGACGGGGTGGAGACCGCATGGCTGCTCGACCAGAGGGTGAGCGCCCAGGTCAGGCTGCCCAGCCCGGCGGTGGCCAGCGCGGCGCCCAGCCAGTCGAGCCCGCCCTTGCCACGCTGGCTCTCCGGCACGAAGCGCCAGGCGATGGCGATCGCAGCGGCCGCGACGGGCAGGTTGAGGTAGAAGATCGCGCGCCAGCCGACCGCGTCGACCAGCCAGCCGCCGAGCGGCGGGCCGACGGCGGAGGCGATCGCCCCGGCCGAGGCCCAGGTGCCGATCGCGCGTCCGCGTGCCTCGCCGTGGAAGCTGCTGCCGAGCAACCCGAGGCTGTTGGGCATCAGGATTGCCGCGCCGATCCCCTGCAGTGCTCGGGAAGCGAGCAGCAGGTCGGTGCCGCTCGACAGCGCGCAGCCGAGCGAGGCCAGGGCGAAGATCGCGACGCCCAGGATCAGCATCCGTCGCCGGCCGAAATAGTCGCCGGTCGCGCCCCCGAACAGCAGCAGCGCGGAGAGCGGCAGGAGATAGGCGTTGATGATCCAGGGCAAGGTCGCCGCGTCGGCGGCGAGCGTCCTGCCGATCGTCGGCAGCGCGACATTGGTCACCGATCCGTCGAGAAAGGCGAGGCTGGAGGCGCACATGCACGCCGCGATGATCCAGCCGCCATTACGCGGGGCGGGCGGGGCGGTGTCGCTCATCGGCGGGTCTGGCGCTGCATGGCGCCGGCTCTAGCGGGGCAGGCGGGCGAGGGCCAGCCGGGCCGACGGTCTCGTGCCCTCGCATGCTAACGGATGACGCCGCCGCAATCGCCCGCTACACCCCGGCCCCCATGTCGATCCACATCCTCCATCTTCATTCGACCTTCGCGCTCGGCGGCAAGGAAGCGCGGGCGGTGCAATTGATGAACGCCTTTGGGGACCGCGCCCGGCACACCATCGTCTCGGCGATGCCCGACCAGCTCGGCGCCCGCGAGGCGATCGACCGCCACATCAAGTATGAAATCGCGCTCGATCCACCGCCGCTCGCCGGCAAGCCCTCGGTCAAGCGCTACGAGCAGATCGCGCGCTTCATGCGCCGCTTCGACCTGGTGCTCACCTATAACTGGGGGGCGATCGACGGGGTGATGGCGGCGCGGGTGTTCGGCAAGGGCCTGCCGCCGATCATCCACCATGAGGACGGGTTCAACGCCGACGAGGCCGAGAAGCTGAGCACCGTGCGCAACATGTATCGCCGCATGGCGCTGCCCGCCGCCAATGCGCTGGTGGTGCCCTCCGAAAAGCTCGAGCAGGTCGCGACCAAGTTCTGGAAACAGCCGGCCGAGCGGCTGGTGCGCATCGCCAATGGCGTGCCGACTGGGCGCTACACCGGCCAGCTCGACTCGTCGCTGCTGCCGATGCTGGACAAGCGCCGCAAGGGCGAAGTGTTCATCGGCTGTCTCGCCGGGCTGCGGCCGGTGAAGGACCTGCCGATGCTGGTCCGCGCCGCGGCGGGGATGTCGTCGCGCTTCAAGCTGGTGATTCTGGGCGAGGGCCCCGAGCGCCAGGCGATCCTCGATCAGGCAGAGGCGATGGCGATCGAGGACCAGGTCTTCCTGCCCGGCTTCATCGCCAATCCGCATCGCTATCTGGGGCTGTTCGACATCTTCGCGCTGTCGTCGAAAAGCGAGCAGGCGCCGGTTTCGGTGCTGGAGGCGATGGCGGCGGGGCTGCCGATTGTCGCGCCGCAGCTAGGGGATATTGCGGCAATGGTGTCCGAACCCAATCACAAGTATCTTTCGGTCGACCGCACCGAAGTGTCGCTGCGCGATCGGCTCGACATCCTGGCGCAGCATCCCGACGAACGGAAGCGGCTGGGCGAGGCGAACCGACTGCGGGCTGCGGCGTTGTACGACGAGGCCGAGATGGTTGCGGCCTATGCGCGGCTCTATTCCCAGGCGATGGGGCGGCCGGGCACGCTGGGCTGAGACGGGGCGGGGTTGATTTGTTACTCGCTTGTCGCAGCCAATCCGGCTAGCGTCGCGCGGCAATTTTTGTGGAGGCAATGTGTTCAAGGGTCTTTCGCCCATCAACTACAACGGTCGTGAAGTATGGCCGCTGGTCGAGGGCGGGAAGGGCGTCGCAGCGACCAACCATGCGAGCGCGGGGGCCTGGGCGGCCGCCGGCGGCATCGGCACGGTCAGCGCGGTCAACGCCGACAGCTATGATGCGGATGGCAAGATCATCCCGCAGATCTATCGTGCCCTCACACGCCGCGAGCGCCATGAAGAGCTGATCCAATACGCGATCGAAGGCGCCGTCCAGCAGGTCAAGCGCGCCTTCGAGATCGCCGGCGGCAAGGGCGCGATCAACATCAACGTGCTCTGGGAAATGGGCGGCGCGCAGCGCGTCCTCCAGGGCGTGCTGGAGCGGACCAAGGGCATGGTGGCGGGCGTCACCTGCGGCGCCGGTATGCCCTACAAGCTCAGCGAGATCGCGGCGCACCACGAGGTTAGCTACCTGCCGATCGTCAGCTCGGGCCGTGCCTTCCGCGCGTTGTGGAAGCGGGCCTATTCGAAGGCGCAGGAATGGCTGGCGGCGGTGGTCTATGAGGATCCCTGGCTCGCTGGCGGGCATAACGGCCTGTCCAACGCCGAGGACCCGCGCGCGCCGCAGGATCCCTATCCGCGCGTCAAGGCGCTGCGCGAGGTGATGCGCGAAGGCGGCCTGCCGGACAGCGTACCGATCGTGATGGCCGGCGGCGTCTGGTATCTGCGCGACTGGAACGACTGGATCGACAATCCCGAGCTGGGCGCGATCGCCTTCCAGTTCGGCACGCGCCCGCTGCTCACCCGGGAAAGCCCGATTCCCGATGGCTGGAAGGCCAAGCTGATGGAGATCGAGGAAGGCGACGTGCTACTGCACCGCTTCTCGCCGACCGGCTTCTATTCGAGCGCGGTGCGCAACCCGTTTCTGCGTCACCTGGAAGCGCGCTCGGAGCGCCAGATTCCCTATTCGACCGAGGCTGCGGGGGATCACACCTTCCAGCTCGACGTCGGCGTGAAGGGCAAGAATTTCTGGGTGACGCGCAACGACCTGCTGCGCGCGCGCGAATGGTTCGGCCTCGGCTTCACCAGCGCGCTCAAGACGCCGGACAACACGCTGGTGTTCGTAACCCCCGAGGACCAGCAGGTGATCCGCAAGGATCAGGCCGACTGCATGGGCTGCCTCAGCCAGTGCCAGTTCTCGTCCTGGGCGGATACCGAGACCAACTCGACCGGCCGCCTGGCAGATCCGCGTAGCTTCTGCATCCAGAAGACGCTGCAGGACATCGCTCATGGCGGCGATACCGACAAGAACCTGATGTTCGCCGGCCACGCCGCGTACAACTTCAAGCGCGATCCGTTCTATTCGAACGGGTTCGTGCCGACGGTGAAGCAGCTGGTGGACCGGATCCTAACCGGGGATTGAGGAAAGCACGTCTACCCCCTCCTCCTTGGACGGGGGGTGGGGTGGAGGGATTCCGGAACGCCTGTTGGTCTCTGTGAGACACAGCCCCACCCCAACCCCTCCCCTGAAGGGGAGGGGCTAAAGTTCAGGTCAAAGCCACCCTTCGAACACTTGGTCTGGCGGGCGGTGCCCGTCGGCCCAGCTGCGGATATTGGCGATGACCTTCATCCCCATCGCCTCGCGTGCCTCGAAGGTCGCCGAGCCGAGGTGCGGCAACAGCACGACATTTTCCAGCGCGATCAGCCGTGGATCGACCCTGGGCTCGTCGACATAGACGTCGAGCCCGGCCCCGGCGATCCGGCGTTCCTGCAGTGCCGTCACCAGCGCGTCTGGCTCGACGATCTCGCCGCGCGCGGTGTTGACCAGCCAGCCATCAGGCCCGAGCAGGTCCAGCCGCCGCGCGCCGATCAGCCCGTTGGTGGTCGCGGTGTGCGGGGTGTGGATGGTCAGGATGTCGACCGCTTCCAGCATCGCGTCGAGATCGTCGTGATAGGTGGCGCCGAGCTGATGCTCGAGCACCTCGTGCACGCGGTGCCGCCCGTGATAATGGATCTGCAGCCCGAAGGCGCGGGCGCGCTGCGCCACTGCCTGGCCGATCCGGCCCATGCCGAGGATGCCGAGCTTGCGCCCGCCGATGCGGTGGCCGCGCATGCTGGTCGGGCTCCAGCCGCGCCAGACGCCGGAGCGGACGAGTTTGTCGCCCTCCACCAGCCGGCGCGGCACGGCGAGGATCAGCGCCATCGTCATGTCGGCGGTGTCGTCGGTCAGCACGCCGGGGGTGTTGGTGACAACGATGCCGCGGGCGCGCGCGGCCTTGAGATCGATATGGCCGACGCCCGCGCCGTAATTGGCGATGAGGCGGAGACGGTCGGGCGCGGCGGCGAGCAGGTCGGCGGTAATGCGGTCAGTGACGGTGGGGACCAGCACGTCCGCATCGGCCATGGCGGCGGCGAGCGCGGAAGCTTCCATCGGCGCGTCGTCGGGGTTTGGGACCGAGTCGAACAGCGCCGCCATCCGCGCTTCGCTGGCGTGCGGCAGCGCGCGGGTGAGGATCACCCGGGGGCGGGACGGTCGCTTGGGATCGGCCATGGCAAAGGATTGGCCGGTGGCGCGGATACAGTCAACGGTTGAAGCGCAGGGCCGGCTGGTCGATAGACGCGGCATGCAGCAGCGGCGTTTCTCGATCGGTATCGCAGCCCTGGCGCTCGTCGCCCTGGCCACCCCCGCACATGCGGAGCGCAAGCCGCCTTATTATGCCTCGCTCAAGGCTAGCAAGGCGCGGATGCGCAGCGGGCCGGGGCGCAACTATCCCACCAACTGGTTCTACCAGCGGCGCGGCCTGCCGGTGAAGGTGCTCGCGAGCTATGGCGCCTGGGTGAAGGTGCGCGATCCTGATGGCGCGGAAGGCTGGATGCAGGCCAATCTGCTCGACGACAAGCGTACGGCGATCGTCGCGGGCGGGATCGCCGAGCTGCACAGCAGCCCGTCCGGCGACTCGCACATCAGCTGGCGCGCAGCGCCGGGCGTGGTCGGCAAGATCAGTGCGTGCAGCGGCGGCTGGTGCTGGTTCGATGCCGCAGGACGTGCCGGCTATGTCGAGCAGGCGCGGATCTGGGGGACCGAGCCGGGCGAAACGGTGCGGTAAATTACGACTCTTAAAGTCCCTCCCCTTCAGGGGAGGGGTTGGGGTGGGGCTGTGCCTCACCGAGACCCATGCACGTTCTGGAAACCCTCCACCCCCAAACCCCTCCTCCCAGGAGGAGGGGCTCAGGAAGAGTGGCTCAATCCATCAGCTCCACCGCCACCGCGGTCGCCTCGCCGCCGCCGATGCACAGCGAGGCGAGGCCGCGCTTTTGGCCCTTGGTTTCCAGCGCGGACAGCAACGTCGCCAACACCCGCGCGCCGCTGGCGCCGATCGGATGGCCGAGCGCACAGGCGCCGCCATGGATGTTCACGGCGTCGTGGCTGAGGCCCAGTTCCTGCATCGCGATCATCGTCACGCAGGCAAAGGCCTCGTTGACCTCGAACAGGTCGACGTTGCCGGTTTCCCAGCCCGCCTTTTCCAGCGCCTTGCGCATTGCGAATACCGGCGCGGTGGTGAAGCGTGCGGGCGCATGGGCATGGGCGGCATGGGAGACGATCCGCGCGATCGGCGTCAGCCCCAGTTTCTCCGCCACCGAGGCGCGGGCCAGCACCAGAGCTGCCGCGCCGTCCGAGATCGACGAGGCATTGGCCGCGGTGATCGTGCCGTCCTTGGCAAAGGCGGGCTTGAGCGTCGGGATCTTGGCCGGATCCGCCTTGGTCGGCTGCTCGTCGAGCCCCACCGTGACCACACCCTTGCGACCCTGCAATTCGACGGGGACGATCTCCCGATCGAAGGCGCCGCTGGCCTGCGCCGCCCTGGCGCGCTCCAGGCTGGCGATGGCAAATTCGTCCTGCGCCTCCCGGGTGAACTGATATTCCTTCGCCGTCTCCTCGGCGAAGCTGCCCATCAGCCGGCCGGGTTCATACGCATCCTCCAGCCCATCGAGGAACATGTGGTCCTTGAGCACGTCATGCCCGATCCGCGCGCCGCTGCGGTGGCGCATCGAGAGATAGGGGGCGTTGGTCATGCTCTCCATGCCGCCGGCGATCAGCAGGTCGACCGAGCCCGCAGCGAGCGCCTCGGCGGCCATGATCGTCGCCTGCATGCCCGATCCGCACATCTTGTTGACCGTGGTCGCTTCGATGTGCTGGGGCAGCCCGGCCTTGAGCGCGGCCTGGCGGGCAGGGGCCTGGCCGAGCCCGGCGGGGAGCACGCAGCCCATATAGATGCGCTCGATCGCCTCACCTTTCAGCCCGGCGCGCTCGACCGCGGCGCCCACCGCGGTGGCGCCGAGATCGGTGGCGGACGCCTCGGCGAGGCTCCCCTGGAAGCTCCCCATCGGCGTGCGGGCATAGGACAGGATGACGATGGGATCGGCGGACATGCAGGTTCCTCTCAGAGTGTTTGGCGCCGATCTAGGGCCTCGGCGGCAGGTTTGCAAAAGCCCGGGCGTTCCCGCAGGAAGGCCACGTGCGTACCGATTGCCGACCCCTTCAGACGCGACGCGCCGACAGGCGCTGGGCCGCCGCATGACACCGATGGAACTATGGGGATGGC
Source organism: Sphingomonas sp. ABOLE (assembly GCF_003950455.1). Lineage (NCBI taxonomy): Bacteria > Pseudomonadati > Pseudomonadota > Alphaproteobacteria > Sphingomonadales > Sphingomonadaceae > Sphingomonas > Sphingomonas sp. ABOLE. The sequence continues at coordinate 16,399 of NZ_QQWY01000007.1, read as the reverse complement.
CGATCCTGCTCGGCGTGCTGGGCGCGGTGTTCGGCAGCTTCATCGCCACGATCGCGATCCGCTGGCCGGAGGGGCGGGGCGTCGCCCGCGGGCGCTCGGCCTGCGATTCCTGCGGCATCCCCCTGGGCGCAGCCGAACTGGTGCCGGTGCTCAGCTATCTCGTGCAGCGGGGACGGTGCCGCCATTGCGCGGCGCGCATCGCGCCGAGCCACTGGTGGACCGAGGTCGTGGGGCTGGCGATCGGCGGGATCGCGGGGCTCGCCGCGCCGGGCGTCGAGGGGGCTGCAGGGGCGGTGTTCGGGTGGCTGCTGCTGGCGCTGGCGGCGCTGGATCTTGCGGCCTTCTGGCTGCCGAACGGGCTAAATGCGGCGCTCGCCGTCGTCGGGCTTGGCGTCGGCGCGGCGGGCATTGGCGCGCCGCTGGCCGAGCGCGTGCTCGGCGGGGTTGCCGGCTTTGCGGTGCTGTGGCTGGTGGCGCGAGGCTACAGGGCGCTGCGCGGTCGGCAGGGACTGGGCGGAGGAGACCCCAAGCTGTTCGGGGCGATCGGCTGTTGGCTCGGCTGGGAAAATCTGCCGGTGGTGCTGCTCGCCGCCAGCCTGATCGGGCTAGCGGCGGTGCTGGCGATGCTGGTGGTGGGGCGGCGGGTCCGGGCAAGCGACCGGCTCCCCTTCGGGGTGATGCTGGCGCTGGGGGCCTGGATGGTGTGGCTTGTCCCGCAGTTGCTGCCGCCGCCGGCCCCGCCGGGGGAGGTGATGACATGGCAGCTCGCGCCGATCGACCATTGATCGCCGGCCTGCTGCAGGCCAAAAAAAAGGCCGCCCCGGAGGACGGCCTTTGAAAGTCTTAGGAGAGGATGCCTGAAAGGCCCGATCTTTCTGCATCGCGAGGGCATCTGCTGCAAGTGCGAACTGTTACCGGTATCATTGCAAAATTTGCAACCTGCCAGCGTTGTCACATGCGTAAAGGTTAATCACACCTTAGGGGGCTAGATGACTGCATTGAAATTGAACGACTTTCTTCCGTATCGAATGTCGATTGCCTCCAATGCGGTGTCGGATGCGGTGGCCACCGCCTATCGGAACCTCTTCGGCTTGCGCATTCCCGAATGGCGTCTCGTCGCAGTGCTGGCCGAGGGCGGGGCGATGAGCCAGCAGGCGCTGTGCGGCCGAACCCGCATGGACAAGGTGACGGTGAGTCGCGCCGCGATCGGCCTGGTCGAGCGGGGGCTGATCGCACGTGCGGCAAATCCGATCGACCAGCGCTCGCATCTGGTCGCGCTCACACCCGAGGGCTGGCAGCTGTACGAGCAGGTCGCGCCCAAGGCGCTCGAGCTGGAGCGGCGCCTCTTCGCCAGCTTCTCCGAGGAGGAGAAGACGCAACTGGCGGCGATGCTCGCGCGGATCGAAGACGCGGCTACGGCATTCGACGGGGGTTGATCGCGCCGCCCGGCCTCGCGTAAGCAGGGAGGGCCCTCCCCAGGCGTGTAGCGAAGAACCGCAAGGAGGACTCCGTTGACTGACTATGCCGATCGCGCCGGACTGCAGGTTGCCACGACGCTGGCGCGTTTCGTCGAGGACGCGGTGCTGCCGCCGCTCGGCATGGATGCGGACGGGTTCTGGGCCGGCGCCGCGAAGATCTTCGCCGAGCATGCACCGGTAAACCGCAACCTGCTGGCCAGGCGCGACGCGCTGCAGGCCGCGATCGATGCGCGGTTGGCGAGCGGCGCGGCGGCCGACGAGGCGTTCCTGCGGGAGATCGGCTATCTGGTTCCTGAACCGGTGCCGTTCGCCATCGCGACCGAGCATGTCGATGCGGAGATCGCGACGCTGGCCGGGCCGCAGTTGGTGGTGCCGGCGCTCAATGCCCGCTTCGTGCTCAACGCGGCCAATGCGCGCTGGGGCAGCCTGTACGACGCGCTGTACGGCACCGATGCGATCCCGGGCACGGCAGGCCCCGGCGGCTATGATGCGGCGCGCGGCGCGCAGGTGATCGCCTGGGCACGGGCATTCCTCGACCAGGTGCTGCTGCCCTCCGCCACCGAGATCGGCAGCACGGCGGAAGGCGCGCGACAGACCATCTATTATCGCGGCGCCAACGGCCTGCACTTCGCGATCGTGCGCGATTCCGGCCACCCGATCGGTCGCAACGATCCCGAGCATGTCGCCGATGTCCTGCTCGAATCGGCGCTGACCGCGATCGTCGATCTCGAGGATTCGGTCGCCGCGGTCGACGCCGAGGACAAGGTTCAGGGCTATGCCAATTGGCTGGGGCTGATGCGCGGCGATCTGGCCGAGACGTTCGCGAAGAACGGCCGCAGCCTCACCCGCACGCTGGCGCCCGATCGGGAACTGGCCGAAGGCATCACGCTGCCCGGGCGCGCGGTGCTGCTCGTCCGCAATGTCGGTCATCTGATGACGACGCCGGCGGTGCTGCTGCCCGATGGCAGCGAGGTGCCCGAGGGCATTCTCGACGCGATCGTCACCGGCGCGATCGGACTACATGACCTCAGGGGCCTCGGGCGCTTCCGCAACAGCCGGGCGGGCTCGATCTATGTCGTCAAGCCGAAGATGCACGGGCCGGACGAATGCGCCTTTGCCGATCGGCTGTACGGCGCGGTGGAGGGGCTGCTCGGCCTCGCGCCCAACACGATCAAGATCGGTCTGATGGACGAGGAGCGGCGCACCTCGGCCAATCTCGCCGCCTGCATCCACGCGCTGAAGGACCGGCTGTTCTTCATCAATACGGGCTTCCTCGATCGCACCGGCGACGAGATCCACACCAGCATGCGCGCGGGCGCGATGGTGCCCAAAGACGAGATGAAGGTCGCGCGCTGGATCGCCGCCTATGAGGCGCGCAACGTCCGCATCGGTCTCGACTGCGGGCTGGCCGGGCGCGCGCAGATCGGCAAGGGCATGTGGGCCGCCCCCGATCGCATGGCCGACATGCTCGCGCAAAAGATCGCGCACCCGAAGAGCGGCGCCACCACCGCCTGGGTGCCGAGCCCCACCGCCGCGACGCTGCACGCGACGCATTACCATCAGGTCGACGTCACCGCCTGCCAGCGGGCGCTCTCGTCCGAGGTGCCGCCGCTCGCCGATCTGCTGACGGTACCGCTCGCCGAAGGACGCAACTGGAGCGCCGAGGAAATCGAGCGCGAGTTGGACAACAATGCCCAGGGCATCCTCGGCTATGTCGTGCGCTGGATCGACCAGGGCGTCGGCTGCTCCAAGGTGCCCGACATCCATGATGTCGGGCTGATGGAGGATCGCGCGACGCTGCGCATCTCCTCGCAGCACATTGCCAACTGGTTGCTTCACGGCGTCGCCACGCCCGAGCAGGTCGACGCTGCGCTGCATCGCATGGCGGCGAAGGTCGATGCGCAGAATGCCGGCGATGCGCTGTACCAGCCGATGGCGGGGCGGGAGGCGCAGCGCCTCGCCTTCCAGGCGGCGCGGGCGCTGATCTTCGAGGGCGTCGACCAGCCGAGCGGCTATACCGAGCCGTTGCTGCACCTCTATCGGGCACGCGCCAAGGCGCTCGAACCTTGCGTTTGATCGCAAGCGTTGCTTGGAACGACGGAAGCGGGGAGCCAAATCGGCAACGGACCGTTACGGAAGCGGGAGGGCCGGATGCAGTCGCGGCTCCCGAAGGAGGCGCGTGGGTAAAGGGGTTCGGGTGGTTTGGGTCGCGGCGCTGGCCGGGGCGGGGTTCGTGCCAGCAGTTGCGCATGCCCAGCTGAACGATCCCAAGCCGGGGCAGGGTGCGCCGCAATCTGCTCCGCAAGCCCCGCAGGATGCGACCGCCAGCGATCCGCAGCAGGCTGCGCCGATCGTCACCGACAAGGCGTTCGAGGAAGCCCTGCCCAAGCTGAGCGACGACATCAACGCGCCGCTGGAGCCGCTCGGCGGTTTCCAGAAGCCGGCGGCGACGCCGAATGCCGCCCCCTCCGCCGCGCCGACCGCGCCCGCCACCCCGGTGCTGCAGGCTCCGGCGGTCGTCGATGAGCAGGGCTTTGCCGCGGCAGGCCCCGAGGCGCCCGAAATGGCCGCACCCTTGCCGCCCCTCGCCGAATTCAAGGTGGCGCCGGTCGCCGACACCGCCGACGACAGCGACAAGGCGCCCACCATCCGCTACACCACCGAAGTCGACGGCCTCGCCGAACTGCGGCTCGACGACGAGTTCCGTAGCCTTTCCGCGCTCCAGCACGGCAAGGGCAAGGCGGCCAATGCGGCGATGGTCTCGGCCCGCGCCCGCGAAGACGAGAAGCTGGCGCTGCGGCTGATGAAGTCGCTCGGCTATTATGACGGCACCGCATCGTCCTCGATCGCGCAGAACCCGCCCAACTCGGGCAACCTCCGCGCGACGATCGTCGCCTCGCCCGGCAAGCTCTACCGCCTGGGATCGGTGCGGATCAAGAGCGATCCGACGAATCCGCCGGGGCTGCTCGACCGCGAGCTCAACCTCAACCCGGGTGACCCGATCCAGGCCGATCGCGTGCTCGGCGCCGAGGCCAATGTGTCGCTGCGGATGCCGCAACAGGGCTATCCGTTCATCGAGCTGGGCCAGCGCGACATCGTGCTCGACGATGCCACCCACAAGGGGGACTATACGCTACCGGTGACGCTGGGCCCGCGTGCGAGCTTCGGCGAGATCCAGACGGCGGGGCGCCGGCAGGTGTTCACGCCCGAGCACATCAACATCTTCCGCCGCTATCGCGAGGGTCAGATCTACGACAGCCGCAAAATCGACGACCTGCGCCAGGCGCTGATCGCGACGGGGCTGTTTTCCACCGTCTCGGTCGAGCCGCAGCGCACCGGCAAGCCGGGTCCGGACGGTACCGAGCAGGTCGACCTGCTGGTGCGCCAGGTTGCGGGCAAGGCCCGCACGCTGGCGGGCGAACTGGGCTACAGCACCGGCCAGGGCATCAAGGCCCAGGCGAGCTGGGCGCACCGCAACCTGTTCCCACCCGAAGGCGCGCTCACCGTCAGCAGCATCCTCGGCACGCAGGAACAGGCGCTGACCACCACCTTCCGTCGCTCCAATGCCGGCAAGCGCGACCGCACCTTCCTGCTCACCGCGTCGCTCAACCACCAGGATTACGACGCGTTCGAGGCCTTCACCACCACGCTATCGGCCCGCATCTCGCGCGATTCCACGCCGATCTGGCAGAAGCGCTGGACCTATTACTACGGCGCCGAGCTCGTCGGCTCGAACGAAGACCGCTACAATTACAGCCTCGGCAAGCGCGATCGCGGAACCTGGCTGATCGCGGCGATCCCGACCTTCCTCGGCTATGACACCTCGGACGACCTGCTCAACCCGACGCGGGGCTATCGCATCAAGGGCAATCTGAGCGCGGAGACCTCGGTGCGCGGATCGGTGCGCCCCTATGCGCGGGGGATGCTGGAGGTGGACGGCTATTACCCGGTCACCAGCAGCATCGTGCTTGCCGGCCGAGTCCGCGCCGGATCGATCACCGGCGTGTCGCGCGACGACCTGCCGCCTTCGCGGCGCTATTATGGCGGTGGCGGCGGCTCGGTGCGCGGCTTTGGCTATCAGGAACTCGGGCCCCGATCGCCCGACGACAAGCCGGTCGGCGGCCGTTCGTTCAACGAGTTCGGGATCGAGGCGCGCTACCGCTTCGGCAATTACGGCATCGTGCCGTTCCTCGACGCCGGCCAGGTCTATGAGGGCACCATGCCCACGGGCCGCAACCTGCGCTTCGGCGCGGGCATCGGCGGCCGGCTCTACACCAATTTCGGGCCGCTACGCATCGACGTGGCGACCCCGATCGCGCGCAAGCCGGGTGAATCCAAGATCGCGCTCTATATTTCGATCGGACAGGCATTCTGATGGTGGACGACGTGCCTGAAACCGAGACCGTCACGGTCGTGCGCGCCGGCAAGCCGCTCTGGGTGAAGGTCGCCCAGTGGGTGGCGCTGGGGCTGGTGTCGCTTGCGGCGCTGGCGGGGTTGGCGGTGCTGGGGCTCGATACCCAGCCGGGGCGGCGGCTGATTGCGGATCAACTCGCCCGGCTCAAGCTCGAGTCCGGCCTCGGCTTCCGCGTAGGGCGGATCGACGGCTCGATCTATGGCGGCATGGTGCTGCGCGACGTGCGCGTGAGCGACACCAGGGGCGTGTTCGCCACCGCCCAGGAGATCAGGCTCGACTGGCGGCCGCTCTCCTATCTCAACAACCGGATCGACATCCGCAACCTGGAGAGCCCGGAAATCCGGCTCGCGCGGCTGCCCGAACTCAAGCCTTCGGGTGATCCGAACGCCCCGCTGCTGCCCGATCTCAACATCGACGTCGCGCGGCTGAACGTCGCGCGGATCGACATCGCGCCGGCGGTGGACGGCCAGCGGCACATCGCGCGGCTCAGCGGATCGGCGCATCTGTCGGACGGGCGTGCGCAGTTGGTCGCTGATGCGGGCACGATCGCGGCGCGCGGCGTGGCCGGCGGCGACCGCGTGACGCTCAAGCTCGACGCGGTGCCGGCAGCCAATCGGCTCGACATCGACCTGCGGCTGCATGCTCCCAAGGGCGGCCTCGTCGCCGGTCTCGCCAAGCTGCGGGCGCCGCTGGTGGCGACCGTCCAGGGCGCGGGCGACTGGAAGCATTGGGCCGGCAAGGGCGTCGCGACGCTCGGCGGCAGTCTCGCCGATCTCGACGTGACCGCCGATAGCGGCCGCTTCCAGATCCGCGGCATGACGCATCCGGGCCTGTACCTGCAGGGCCCGGTCGAGCGCCTGACTGCGCCGGGGCTGCGGCTCGACACCGACTTCCGCTGGGCCGACCGCAAGGCCGACGGCGTGATCAAGCTCAAGTCCGATGCGCTGTCCGCGCAGGCCCAGGGGCTTGTCGATCTCGGCAACAACCAGTTCCGCGGCGTGCATGTCGACGCACTGCTGCTCAAGCCGGGGACGATCGCACCCAAGCTGGTCGGCCGCTCGGTGCGTGCCTCGCTGGCACTGGAAGGCGCCTTCGCGACCCCCATGGTCGACTACAAGCTCTCCGCCGGCGCGATCGGCTTTGGCGAGACGGTGGTCGAGCAGCTCTATGCCGAAGGCCGCGCCCGCGTCGATTCGGATCGCATCCTGGTGCCCGTGCGTGCGCGGGCCGCCCGGGTTTCCGGCCTGAATGCCGCTGCTGGCGGGCTCGTAACCAACGTGACGGTGAATGGTGACATCGCCATCTCGGGCAGTCGCATCCTTTCGGACAACCTCCGGCTCAAGTCGGACAAGATCGACGCCACCGCAATCGTCGCCGCCGACATGGCCACCGGCCGCTATGCCGGCGCGCTCAAGGGCCGGATCAACGACTATACCATCGCCGGGGTCGGCGTGGTCGACCTCAACACCGATGCCGAGCTCTACACCGCCCCTGGCGGCGGCTGGGGCATTCGCGGCAAGGTCGCGGGGCGGTCGCGCAAGCTGTTCAACGAAGGCGTCCGCAACTTCCTGGGCGGCAACACCGTCGCCTCGGCGCGATTGAACCTCGATCCCAAGGGCGTGATCGGCATCGCCGATGTCCGTCTGAAGGCGCCGCAGTTCCGCGTGCTGCGCGGGCAGGGGAGCTATGATCCCGCGGGCGCGATCCGGCTCACGGCGGACGCCGTCTCCGATCAGTACGGCCCGCTCAGCGCCCGCGTGACCGGCACGCTCAACGCGCCGCAGCTGCTGCTGCGTGCCGAAAAGCCTGGGCTGGGCGTGGGGCTCGCCAAGGTCGAGGCCAAGGTCGTCGGCCGCGGTGACGCCTATGCGGTGACCGCCACCGGCGAGAGCAATTACGGGCCGTTCAACGCCGATGTGCTGGTCCGCACCGGCACGGCACTGGCGATCCAGGTCAATGCCGCGCGCTTCGCCGGCATGGATATTGCCGGCCAGCTTCAGCAGACCTCGGCCGGGCCCTTCGCTGGCCAGCTGACCTTCCGCGGATCGGGCGTGAACGGCCTCGCCACGCTGGGCGCCGAGGGCAAGTTCCAGCGCGCCGACGTGCGGGCGACCGCGGCCAATGCCGCGATCCCCGGCGTCGCCGAGCTGACCATCGGCCGGGCCATCGCCAATGCCAGCATCGTGCTGGCGGACCAGCCGCAGGTCGTCGCAGACGTGCAGATCGCCAACCTCAAGCGCGGCGAGTTCCTGCTGCGCACCGCGCGCGCCAAGATCGATTATCGCGGCGGCAATGGCACCGTGCAGGCGGTTGCCAGCGGCTCGTCGGGCGTGGCGTTCGACGTCGCGCTCAACGGACGGATGACCCCGGCGCTGTGGACGGCCGCGCTCCAAGGCCAGGCGAGCGGGGTCAAGTTCCGGACGCTGCAGGCTGCACGGATCGCGATCGAGAACGGCACCTATCGCCTGCTGCCGACCCAGATCGATTTCGACCAGGGCAGCCTGCGCCTTGCCGGCCGCTATGGCGACGGCACGGTGCTGCAGGCGCGGCTCGACAAGCTCGACTTGGCGATCATCAACGCCTTCGTGCCTGATCTCGGCATCGGCGGGACTGCCACCGGCAGCCTCGACTTCGCCCAGACCTCGGCGGACGCGTTCCCCAGCGCCGACATGCGGCTGGAGATCGACGATCTGACCCGCTCCAGCCTCGTCCGCGTCTCGGCGCCGGCGCATATCAGCATGGTCGGCAAGCTGCTCCCCGACGGTGGCGACCTGCGCGCGCTGATCCGGCGGGGCGACGCGACGATCGGTCGCGTTGTCACGACGTTGCGCCCGCTGGGACCGGGTGCGGGCAGCTGGACCGAGCGGCTGATGGCGGCCCCGCTTTCCGGCGGCATTCGCTATAACGGCCCGGCAGCCTTGCCTTTCGCCTTTGCAGGGTTGCCCAACCAGCAGCTCACCGGCGCGATCGGCATGGCGGCGGACTTCACCGGCCGGGTCGATCGCCCGCAGCTCAACGGCGTCGTCCGCGCCGACAACCTGACCTATGACAATGAAGGTACCGGCACCCGCCTGACCAACCTCAAGATCGACGGCCAGTTCTCCAACGACGCCTTCGTGCTCAATCAGGCGAACGCGCGCGCCGGTGACGGCAGCGTGAGCGCCAGCGGGCGGGTCGGTCTCTCCTCGGCGGACGGCTTCCCGATGGCGATCAACGTCAAGCTCGACAACGCCCGACTGGCGCGCAGCGAGGCGTTGGGCGCGACGGCGAGCGGCACGCTCACCATCACCAAGAGCGTCGACGTCCAGAAGATCGAGGGGCAGATCAACATCCCCGAGGCGAACTATCAGATCATCCGCCAGGGCGCGGCCGAGATCCCGGAGCTCAGCGGCGTGCGGCGCAAGGGCGATATCGATCCGAACCAGCAGGCGCAGGCGAAGAAGCCGGCGCGCGCCTTCGGCAATTTCGACCTCGCGATCCGCGTGCGAGCCGACAATCGCCTGATGGTGAGCGGCATGGGGCTCGAGTCCGAATGGCAGGCGAACATCACCATCGGCGGTACGACGCTCGCCCCGCAGATCCGCGGCACGATGGAAGTGGTGCGCGGCACCTACAGCTTCGCCAGCCGCCGCTTCGAGCTGACCAAGGGCATCATCAGCTTCCAGGGCGCGGAGCTGACCAACCCGACGATCGACATCTCGGCGAACACCACGGCGGAGGGCGTGGCGGCGATCCTCAACATCACCGGCACCGCGCAGAAGCCGCAGATCGCCTTCACCTCCAACCCGGCGCTGCCGCAGGACGAGGTGCTGTCGCGGCTGTTCTTCGGCACCAACGTGACCAACCTGTCCGCCACCGAGGCGATCCAGCTGGCCGCGGCGCTCAACTCGCTGCGCGCCACCGGCGGCGGGCTCAACCCGCTCGGGCAGCTCAAGTCCGCAACGGGCATCGATCGGCTGCGCGTACTTGGCGCCGACGATACCACCGGGCGGGGGACCTCGCTCGCGGCGGGCAAGTACATCACGAACAACATCTATATCGAGATCATCACCGACGCTCGGGGCTTCACCGCAACGCAGCTGGAGGTGTCGCTGTCGCGGGCGCTGAGCGTGCTTTCGCAGACGAGTTCGTTCGGCGGATCGGGTGCGACGCTGCGCTACTCGCGGGATTATTGAGGTGGCGCGGGCCCGATAGTCGTGCAACCATGCCTCGCGGAGAGGCAGAAAAGATGCGCGAACATTTCGACGTGCTCGTCGTCGGCGCGGGGATATCGGGGATCGGCGCGGGCTATCACCTGCAGACGCAGAGCCCCGGCCGCACCTATGCGATCCTCGAGGCGCGCGAGCGGATGGGGGGCACCTGGGACCTGTTCCGCTACCCCGGCATCCGTTCGGATTCCGACATGTACACGCTCGGCTTTCCGTTCCGGCCTTGGACCGATGCCAAGGCGATCGCCGATGGCGACGCGATCCTGCGCTACCTGGTCGACACCGCCCGTGAATTTGGGATCGATCGGCATGTTCGCTATCGCCACAGGGTCGTCGGTGCCGCCTGGTCGAGCGTGGAGGCGCTGTGGACGGTCACCGTCGAGGCGGGCGGGCGGACCCGCCTGTTCAGCTGCAGCTTCCTGTTCCTCTGCGCGGGCTATTACAACTACGAGCGCGGCCATCTGCCGGACTTCCCAGGGCGCGAGGCGTTTCACGGTCGTATCGTTCATCCGCAATTCTGGACGCCCGATATCGATTATGCGGGCAAGCGCGTCGTCGTGATCGGTAGCGGGGCGACGGCGATGACGCTGGTCCCAGAACTCGCGCGGGAGGCGGCGCATGTCACCATGCTGCAGCGCTCGCCCAGTTACGTCGTGGCGCGGCCCTCGCAGGACCGCATCGCAAACTGGCTGCGGCGTATCCTTCCTGCCAAGGCGGCCTATGGTCTGACGCGATGGAAAAACGTACTGATCGGCCAGTATTTCTATGGGCTGGCGCGCAAGCATCCGGCCAAGGCGAAGGCGCGGCTGGTCGAGATGGTCCGTGGTGAGCTCGACCCAGGCTATGATGTCGCCACCCACTTCACGCCCAGCTACGATCCGTGGGACCAGCGGCTGTGCTTGGTCCCCGACGCCGACCTTTTCGCCGCAATCCGCAAGGGCAAAGCCGATGTCGTCACCGATCGGATCGATCGGTTCACTGCCGACGGGCTCAAGCTGCAATCCGGTCGCGAACTGCCTGCCGATCTCGTGGTCACCGCGACGGGGTTGGAAGTTCAGCTGATGGGCGGCGTGCCGGTGACGGTGGACGGCACGGCGGTCGATTGGTCGCAGCGGCTGACCTACAAGGGGATGATGTTCGCCGGCGTGCCGAACTTCGCCATCGCTTTCGGGTACACCAATGCCAGCTGGACGCTGAAGGCCGACCTCACTGCGCGCTATGTCACCCGCCTGCTGGCCGCGATGGCGAAGCGCGGCATGCGGCAGGTGACCCCGCAGCCTTCCGCGCCGGTAGAGCCGCAGCCCTTCCTCGATTTCACCTCGGGCTATGTCCAGCGCGCGATCCACCTGCTGCCACGCCAGGGCCATCGCAAGCCTTGGCGGGTGCACCAGAGTTACACTCGTGACCTGCTGGCGCTAAAATATGGCGGGATCGACGACGACATGGTCTTCTCCAACCCCGAGCCTGCCAAGCGCAGCGCTGCCTAGCCGAGCAGCGCGCGGGCGGCGGTGACGCCGGTCTTGTAGGCGCCGTGCGCGGTGGAGAACTCGGTAGCCGAGCACGCCTCGCCCGCGAAGCGAATGCGCGGATCGATCGGGGTGCTGAGCACCTGCCGGGCCGAGGCGCGGCCGGGGAGGGCATGGCTGTAGCTGCCGCGGATATGCGTCTCGCGACTCCATGCCGAGCCCGCGAGCAGCCGCAGCCGCTTCCGCCACTGGCCGCCGAGCAACGCGCACAATTCCTCGATCGCGAAGTCGGCAGCGCCCTGCAGCCCGCGCGCGGCCAGTTCGCGCGCACCCTCGCCACCGAACATCGCCTCGACGATCGGGCGTCCGAAGGGGCGAAGGGTATAGGTGCCGGTGATGACGCTGCGCGGATCGCCGAGCAGATGCGCATTGGCCTCCAGTTCGTCGGCGCCCTGGTCGATCGCGAGGAACAGCTTGTCGGCCAGGCCCAGCGGCAGGGCGGCCGCGGCATGGAGCAGGTCGTCATGGCCCGCGAGCATGATGTCGCCGCGCGCCAGGATGTCGGTGGAGACGGTGACGATGACCTGCGCCGCCTCCAGCGTGCCGCGCGGCGTCTGCAGCTTGAGGCGGATGCTCGAACGGTCGATCGCGGTGATCGGCGTGGCGAGCGCGGTACGCAGGAATCCCGCCTGTGCGGTCACCAGCGCGCCATAGCCGGCGGGCACGCGCCAGTCGGTCTCGGTCGCGGCATCCTCATAGGCGAGATAGTCGGCGATCGAGAGCTTGGCGGTGTCGACGCCGTTGACGAAGCCGCTGATCGCATCGATCCAGGCGCTCCAGGGACTATCCGGCACCAGCGCTGCGCCCGCGCGATCGCCCGGCGGCGGATCCTTGCGCAGCCGGGTCTCGAACGCATCATAGGCCCGGGCGGCGTCGCGCTGCTCGGCCTGCGAGAAGCCGAGTTCGCGCCATTGCTCGCGCCAGCGGGGCGGCGTCTGGTCGAGTTCAAAGCCGTGCAGCGCGGCGATCTCGACCCAGGGGTTGTGCTCGGCCGAATGGAGCCAGCCCGCCCCCAGGTCGAGCGCCATGCCGTCGACATGCTCGGTCCGCGCCCGCCCGCCGAGGCGGGTGTCGGCCTCGACCAGCAGCACCTCCTTGCCGGCATCGGCCAGCGTGCGGGCGGCCCCAATGCCGGCGGCGCCGCCGCCGACTACGATCACGTCAAACTGTTGCATCCCCTGCCGAACGCGCGTCAGGCCGAACGGCTGCGCAGCAAGGCCGATCGCAGGCATTCGCACACCAGCTCGTCACGCTGGTTGTGCATCTGGTGCCGCCAGGTGACGATGCCCTGGCCTGGGCGCGACTTGCTGGCACGCAGTTCGACCACCTCGGAACTGGCGCGCAGCGTGTCCCCGAGGAACACCGGCTTGGGCATCACCAGCTTGTCATAGCCGAGATTGGCGACCAGCGAGCCGGCGGTGGTGTCCGCCACGGTGACGCCGATCATCAGGCTGAACGTATAGGTGCCGTTGACCAGGATCTGCCCGAACTCGGAGGCGCGCGCCGCCTCGGCATCGAGGTGCAGCGGCTGGGTGTTGTGGGTGAGGGCGGTGAACAGGAGATTGTCGGTCTCCGTCACCGTGCGGCGCAACGCGTGCTCGATGCGGTCGCCCAGCTGCCATTCGTCGAAGAAGCGTGCCATTCAGCCTTCGTCCTGATCGAGCTTCAGCTTGAAGCCGGCATGGCTCTTGGTCCAGCCGAGCTTCTCATAGAAGCGGTGCGCATCGGTGCGGTCGTTCTTGGAGGTCAGCTGCACCATCCGGCAGCCGCGGGCGCGGCTTTCTGCTACCGCCCATTCTATCATTTGGCTGCCAAGTCCTTGGCCACGAACGGAAGACGCGATGCGCACCGCCTCGATCTGGCCGCGCCAGGCGCCGCGAAAGGCGATGCCGGGAAGGAAGCTCAGCTGCATCGTGCCGATCACCGCGCCGTCGCGTTCGGCGACGATCAGCCGCTGGTTGGGGTCGCGATCGATATCGGTGAACGCCATCTCGTAGCGCGGATCGAGCGGCAGCGAGGCGTCCTCGCGGCCACGGCTGAGCGCGTCATCGTCGAGCATCGCGACGATGGCGGGGAGGTCGGCGAGCGTGGCGTCGCGGAAGATCATGCCGCCTTCTCCACCCGCACGAGCAGCGAGCCTTCGGTGACCTGCCCGCCGGCGGCGACGGGGAGTTCGGCAACGGTGCCGTCGAACGGCGCGGTGAGCGCATGTTCCATCTTCATCGCCTCCAGCGTGACGAGCCGCTGGCCCTTGGTGACCTGCGCGCCGGCCGCGACGTCCACCGCGGTGATGCGGCCCGGCATGGGGGCGAGCAGGGCGCCGTCGGCGGCTGTGCCGGAAGCGCCACCCGAATATCGATCGCGTTCAAATAGGAAGCTCTGGCCCATGTCAGCCACTAGCACCTTGTCGTCCTTTACAATCGTGCTGAGTTGCGCCGGTTTTTCGACGAGATGATCGAGCGTGTAGCGCTCATTCTCATGCCGAAGTGCAATGTGGATGCGGGGCGCCGCATTCAGGCGGAAGCCGACAATGTCTCTCCATGTTGCGCCAGCCACGGGCTGCGGCTCCCGTCGGCTTTCGTGGCGCCATAGCTGTACGGCTTCGCCATCGCCCATCTCGTCGTGAAGGACCGCCATTGCGGCGGCTTCGATCACGGCCTGACTGGGCGAGGAAGACCCGATCAGATCGGCTTCATTCCTTGCGATGAACCCGGTGTCGAGCGTGCCTTCGATGAAGTCCTTGTGCCGAAGGCACCGCCAGAGGAACGCCGCGTTCGTCTTCACAGGCGCCACGATCGTGTTGTGACACGCCGCGGCGAGCTGTGATCGCGCCCGCTCGCGGGTCGACCCCGAGCTGACCACCTTCGCGATCATCGGATCGTAGAAGGGGGAGATGCTGGTCCCGAGACCGACCCCGGTTTCGATCCGGACGATGTGGCTTTCTCCAATGCCGAAGAAGTCCAGCCTCCCCACGCTGGGCAGGAACCCCTTGGCCGGATCCTCCGCATAGAGCCGCGCCTCCATCGCCCAGCCGTTGATGGAGAGCTCCTCCTGCCGCCTGGGCAGCGGCTCGCCGCTCGCGACGCGGAGCTGCCACTCCACGAGATCCTGCCCGGTGATCTCCTCGGTCACCGGATGCTCGACCTGGAGCCGGGTGTTCATTTCCATGAACCAGATCCGGTCGGCGCGCAGGCCTTCGCTGGCGTCGGCGATGAACTCGATCGTGCCTGCGCCGACATAGTCGACCGCCTTGGCCGCGCGCACAGCCGCCGCGCAGATCGCTTCGCGCGTCTCGGCGTCCATGCCGGGGGCGGGGGCTTCCTCGATCACCTTCTGGTGGCGGCGCTGGAGCGAGCAGTCGCGTTCGAAGAGGTGGACGACATTGCCGTGCGTGTCGCCGAACACCTGCACTTCGATGTGCCGGGGGCTGAGGATGTACTTTTCCAGCAGCACCCGATCGTCGCCGAACGAGGAGGCGGCCTCGCGCTTGCAGCTGGCGAGTGCGTCGGCGAACTCGGCGGCGCTCTCGACCCGCCGCATGCCCTTGCCGCCGCCGCCGGCGACCGCCTTGATCAGCACCGGATAGCCGATCGCATCGGCCTCGGCCCGGAGCCGCTCGGGCGACTGGTCCTCGCCGAGATAGCCGGGCGTGACCGGCACCCCCGCCGCGATCATCCGCGCCTTGGCGGCGTCCTTGAGGCCCATCGCGCGGATGCTCTCCGGCTTCGGCCCGACCCAGACCAGCCCGGCGGCGAGCACCGCCTCGGCGAAGTCGGCATTCTCGGAAAGGAAGCCATAGCCGGGGTGTATCGCCTCGGCGCCGGTTGCCTTGGCCGCGGCGATGATCTTCTCAGCCACCAAATAGCTTTCGCGCGCCGGCGAGGGGCCGATATGCACGGCCTCGTCGGCCTGGCGGACGTGGAGTGCGTTCGAGTCGGCGTCCGAATAGACCGCGATCGTGCGCAAACCCATCGCGCGGGCGGTGCGGATGATCCGGCAGGCAATTTCGCCGCGATTGGCGATGAGCAGCGATTTCAGCATGATAGGCGCTCCCGAACCGCACGAACTTCACGAAGTTCGCACATGTCGATCAAGAAAATAACAGCGGTTTGCGGTTCGCTAGCCATGGCCAAGCCTAGGCAGATTCCGCGCGTGTAGGACAGCCCCTCACGGGTGGCGCTCCGGAAAGCCGTGGCGGGTGTGGAGCGCGGCGAGCACGCCCTCGATGTCGTTCGCTAAGCCGCCCTCCGCAAAGGCGAGCGCGGGGAGGTTCTGGTTTTCCTCGCCCAGCCGCGCCACCACCGCCGTGCGGGGGCGGGGCCAGGGGACGCGCACTACCTCGATGTTCGCAGCGCGCTCCGGGAAGGCGGCGAGCAGGCCCTCCACGGTGATGCAGTCCTTGCAGTAGAAGCGGCGCGTGCCGCCATAGGCCGGGTCGGCCCAGTCGGCGTCGAGGACGAACAGCGTGTCGCGGCTCATGCCGGGCATCCCGTGGTGCGCGAGGTCCAGGCGAGGCTGGCGATCTTCCAGGCGCCGTTTTCACGGACGAGGCTGAAATGATCGGTGCCGCAGTGATGCACCTTGCCGTTCAGCCGGAACACATAGGGCGCCCACACCATCGCAAGGTCGCCGTCGATCTCGACCGCGGGGCCGGAAATGCGCTCGTCGAACGTCTCCGGGCCCGGCCGGAAGCGGGCGAGCAGTTCGGCGTTGGTCAGAGTGCGGACCGTCGTGGCGCCGTTCTCCGCTTCCGTGACGACGGTGGCGCCGCCC
>NZ_QQWY01000069.1:0-12851 GCF_003950455.1 Sphingomonas sp. ABOLE | reverse complement strand
GCATGATCAATCGTCGTCGATCGGCTCGCGGCACACCCATCAGGTGCATCATCAGTTTCAATTACACCGGACCTCAGTTTTGGTGTAGGTTCTGTGCGGCTCCGCTTCCAAAATGACGGTCATGAGAGCGTGCAGTACCGTCACGTCGACTGCCGCCTCTGCCGCGACCGGCTCCGACCCGAACACGTCAGCCGCACCCTCCAACAGCCGTGCACGCCACTGGTTGATGAGGTTAGGGTGCACGTCATATTGCTGTGCCAGCTCGGCCAGCGTCTTCTCGCCCTTCACCGCTGCAAGTGCCACTTTCGCCTTGAACGCAGGGTTGTGGTTCCGCCGGGGTCGCTTGCTCATCTTGCCTTCTCCTTGCGGCCAGCATGGCCGCTCTCCGATCGGCAATCCACTTATCCCCGCTGTTCAGATTCCCCGAGCCACCTCTCTCCGAACCGGCCCCTCTCGGCCGCTCAGCAACACGTTTTCCGTTACCATGAGCGGTCCTTCCGATTCCCGGCTCTGGATACTCAAGACCGGATGCCGGCAGCCGTGATAATTTTTCATCCCCAGGCCGAATGCACGGAAGCACTCGAGCCAGATGAATCAAGTCTCGGACTACCTGCTGTCCGCGGAGTGTGTCCAAAAGAAGGGCCGGGAGCAATCCCGGGCCCCTACGGTCTGGCATAAGCCTCAGGCGAAAGACCGCGCGCGATCGGGCCGCACCCCTCGCACGTGTACGTCGCGCTGAAACGATCGGAGGTTCGTCCCAACCCTGTCCACGGTAAACGTCGCCGCCTGTGCGCTCAACGATGTCACTTCGATCGATAGATTGCGTGCCGCCGCCGAGGTCTGCTCCACCATCGCCGCATTCTGCTGCGTTGCTTGGTCCATCGCGCCGAGTGCGGCGCTAATCTCCGTCATTGCTGCGGATTGCGCTCGGCTGTCCTCCGCCATGGTCCCGAGCAGGCCGTGCACCGACTCTACGTCTTGAGCGATGTCGACAAGCGCGGTATCCACCCGGCGCACTGCCTGCACCGCCGCAGTTATGTCGGCTTGGGTCGCGGTCAGCTGGTCGCGCGCGATCCGAGCTTCCTCTTCCGCCCGCATCGCCAGTGCCGAGACGAGATCTGCGACCACCGCGAAGCCGCGGCCGGCATCGCCAGCTCGCCCGGCCTCCACCGCCGCGTTCATCGCCAGCACGCGAGTCTGGAACGCGATCTTGTCGAGGCCCTCGATCACATTGTCGATGCCCTCGGCGCTGCTGCTCACCCGTCCCATCGCCTGCATTGCTTCGTCGGCAGTTGAGCGGCCGCCCTGCACCGTCAGGATCGCCTGGTCCGCGCGTTTCAGCGTCTGGTCGGACGCGCTTGCACCAGCGCGCAACCGCCCGTCGATCTGCACCAGCGCGGCGCTGGTTTCCTCCAGGCTCGCCGCATTACTTTCGGTGCGGCGGGCAAGGTCCTCGGAGGCCTGCGCGATTTCCTGCGATCCGGTGCGGATCGTCTGGGTGCTTTCGCCCACCGCGCCGATAAGGTCGCGCAGGCTGGCGAGCGCGGTGTTGAAGTTATGCTTCAGCCCTTCATACTCGCTCGGAAAGGCCTGGACGATGTCGACGGTTAGGTCGCCCTTGGAAAGGCCGCCCAGGCTGGTGGAAACCGTCTCGACGACGAACTCGGTCTTGGCCTGCTCGTCCACCCGCCGGGCGAGATTGGCTTTTATGTCCTCCTGCATCTTGCGCAGCGCCTCGGCCAGCGTGCCCACTTCGTCCGCCTGGTGGATCGCCAGCGTCTGGTCCAGCTGCTCCTTGGCGATGCCGTTGGCGAACTGGGCGCACTGGCTGATCGGCGTCGCGATACGCTTGGCGGCCAGGCCGATCGCGAAAACCGCGCCGACCGCGACGCCGATGCCGATCAGCAGCTGCAGCACCATGCTGGTGATCGCCTTGGCGCTGAGCGAGCCGCTGAGCGTCTCCGCCTGCGCCATCACCAGCGCGCGCGGGACCGAGATCACCACCGACCAGGGCGTCTTGCTGCGGCCGAGCGTGATCGGCGAATAGACATCGATATTCGCCTGCTTGGGATCGTCGATCACCCGCGCCTCGCCGGTCTTGACGATGTCGGCGAGCTGCGCCCAGTGCGGATCGGCGCTGGCGGCGGCCTTGCCGATCGTCTCGGGCGCGGCGCTGTTGGCCGCGATCAGCCCGGTATTGTTGACGATCAGCACCACGCCCTTGCCCGAGAATAGCGACGCGTTGGTCTTGCTCGCCACCTTCTGGAGAAAATCGAGATCATAATCGGTGCCGGAGACGCCCACGAAGCGGCCATGCACGGTGATCGGCACCGACATAGTGGCCAGGAACACCTGCTTGCCCTGCACGATGTAGGGCAGCGGGCCGAGGATGCTTTCCTCGCCATTGGCCTTGGGGCCGAGGTACCAGCCGCCCTTCACCAGCCCGTTCGGATGGCGTTCGGCGCTGTCATATTCGACGAGGGGCTGGATCGCGACATTGCCGTTCGCGCCACGCGTCCAATAGGCGAGGAAACGGCCGGTGCTGTCCGATCCGGCCGCGTGATTGTTGGCAAAACCGGCATCGTTGCCGTCGATCGCATTGGGCTCCCAAGCCGAATAGGTGCCGTTTAAGCTCGGATTCTGTTCAAGCACATGACGCAGCAATGCATTGAACTGCGCGCGGCGTTCGCCAGGCGCGGTGCGTTCTGCGAGCACCGAAAAGCTGTGCGCGTCCGTGCGCGCGGCATCGAATGCGACGTCGAGGGCGCCTTTGATACCCTGCGCCTCTACCGCAGCGCGGTTCTGCAGCATGTCCTTCGCTTGGGCGCTCACAATGGTGCCGACCTCCCGACCGACGAATGCATGCGAGTTCCAAGCAAAGAACGCGCTTGCGAGCACGAGGATGATTACTGTCATTGTCAGGAAAAAACCTGCTATCAAAGCAATCTTACGCTGTAGCGAGGTCATTCTATTCAGATATCTTATCACGTTCATTAGTGACATCCTTCCAGGCCCGTAAATTGGCACGTACCGGCGGAAACCCCTCCCTTCTCTTGTAGGCACATGGGGTGGAAGGAATTTTCTGTGAACGAAATCTCGGGATGAATGCGTCTCGCATTTGAGACAACGCGTTGGATATTGATTTTCTATCCAAATGAAGGCATTGCGGTGCACTAATACACGGAGGTAATTTTCCGCGCGAACTCTGTATCTTGGCAATTATTTCTCAGAGAGAGTCCAGATGATGAGCTTGGCTTGGCCACAACTCGGGCGCTCAATCTATCCAACCGGAAGCCGAAGAGTGAAGGTGGCGCCGCGGAGCACGTCACGCGGATCGTGCCACGCTCCGCCGCAATGGACCGAACCCGACAGCTGCGCCGATCAGCCGTCAGCCTTGGAAGGTTCCACCTTGGCGTTTTCTGGTGACTGACCGGCGGCCTTCGTCAAACCGTGCATCCGGCCAAGCAAATCAGAGCGTGGTTCTTTGGCGATACTTCTATCGAGCGCTGACGCGACGATGCCTCCGGGAGCAGTTGCAATGCCGGTGTCACCGTCCGGCTGGTTCGTTCATGCCCTCTCGCAGTTGCTGCACCACCGTTGGGTCCGCCAGCGTAGAGATATCGCCGATCTGATCAGCCTGACCTTCTGCCAGTTTGCGCAATATGCGCCGCATGATCTTACCCGATCGGGTCTTTGGAAGCCCTGGGACGAACTGGATTACATCCGGTGTGGCTATAGGTCCGATTTCCTTGCGCACCAGGGTCCGCAGTTCCCCCCGTAGCGCCTCGCTTCCCTCCTCCCCTGCATTCAGCATCACGAAGGCATAAATTCCCTGCCCCTTAACGTCGTGCGGCATGCCTACGACGGCGGCCTCACTCACCAGTTCGTGCATGTCCAGCGCGCGCTCCACTTCCGCGGTTCCCATGCGGTGCCCGGAGACGTTGATGACGTCATCGACCCGACCGGTGATCCAGAAATAGCCATCTGCGTCGCGGCGCGCCCCGTCGCCGGTGAAATAGGTGCCCGGGAAGGTGCTGAAATAGGTTTGGAAAAACCGTTCGTGATCGCCGAAGACGGTGCGCATCTGGCCCGGCCAGCTGCGGGTGAGGACCAGATTGCCCTCGGCCGCGCCGGCCAGCGCATGGCCTTCGCCATCGACCAGCTCGGGGCTGACCCCGGGCAGGGGAAACGTCGCGCTGCCCGGCTTGGTTGCCGTCGCGCCCGGCACGGGAGCGATCAGCGCCCCACCCGTTTCGGTCTGCCACCAGGTATCGACGATCGGACATTCTCCCCGACCGATCCTCTCGTGATACCAGTCCCATGCTTCGGGGTTGATCGGCTCCCCCACCGTTCCGAGCAGGCGGATCGACGACAGATCGTGGGGCGTCACCCATCGGTCGCCCTCGCGCATGAGCGCGCGGATCGCCGTCGGTGCGGTGTAGAAGATCGTCACGCCCAGGCGCGCGCTCGTTTCCCACAATCGGCCCGGATCCGGGTAGTTCGGCACGCCATCGAACATGACCGTCCGCGCGCCGTTTGAGAGCGGGCCATAGACGACATAGCTATGCCCGGTGATCCAGCCAATGTCCGCGGTACACCAGAACAGGTCGTCGGACACGTCCCGGCCGTGCTCCGGTCCGAACAGCAGGTCATACGTCAGCGTGGACCACAGCAAATAGCCCCCGGTGGTATGGAGCACGCCCTTCGGTTTGCCGGTCGAGCCGGAAGTGTACAGGATGAAGAGTGGATCTTCGGCATTCATCGTCTCGGGCGCGCAATCTTCGGGGGCGGCGGCGCAAGCCTTCTCCCACCAAATGTCGCGCCCCTCCCGCATCGACACCGGGCCACCGGTCCGCCGCATGACGATGACCGAGCGAACCCCGCTTGCACGTTCCAGCGCGCAGTCGACATTGTCCTTGAGCGGAATCCGCTTGCCGCCGCGGGTTCCCTCATCGGCGGTGACAACGAGAGTCGCGCCGCAGTCGATGATCCGGTCGGCCAGGCTTTCGGGCGAAAACCCGCCGAACACCACCGAATGGACCGCGCCGATCCGTGCGCAGGCGAGCATGGCGATCGCCGCCTCCGGCACCATCGGCATGTACAGGGCTACGCGGTCCCCCTTGGCGATGCCGTTCGCTTTCAGGACATTGGCGAAGCGACAGACCTCGCGATGCAACGCGCGATAGGTCAAACTACGCCCTTCACCCGGCTCGTCACCCTCGAACACGATCGCCTGCTGATCGCCGCGCGTCATCAGATGGCGGTCGAGGCAGTTGACCGACACGTTCAGTTCGCCATCGGCAAACCAGCGTATGCCGAAATCGCGCTTGTCGAAGCTGCTCTCGTCCGCCTTGGTCGGGAAGACGCTCCAGTCGAGGCGGCGCGCCTCCGCAAGCCAGAAGCCGTCCGCATCCCGACCGTGCGCTGCCTGCATCGCGCGAAGCCGATCTGCCCGGTGCAGCATGGCGATTTCCCCTTCGTCGTAGGCGCGGCTCCGCACGAGGAAGCGCCGGCCCGTCCCGTTGTCGAGGCTGAACATGCCGCCCCGCCCCTCCACCACGTCCAGGATCAGTTGCGTGTGCTTCCATGCCGCGAACTGCCCCGCCCCGATATAGACCGGGGTGGTGTCGATCGTGCCCAGCAGCACGTCCGCGCCGCCGAGGCGGAACTCGCTGCGCGGATAGACCATGGGACTGGAGCCGTCACAGCACCCGCCGGACTGGTGGATCAGCACCGGACCGTGGCGTGCAGCGATTTCGGCCAGCAGCATCGCGGCTGCTTCCGTGGCAAGCACGCGGTGGACAGGGCGAGCCTGTGAAAGGACCGCCCCGCCCATCGGCGCACGGCTCGGCATCATTGCGTCAGGTCGAGCACGACGCGCCCGTTGATCTGTCCCTTGCGCATCCGCTCGAACACCGAATTGATATCGTCCAGTTTGGCGGTGGAGATGGTCGCCTTCACCTTGCCGTCACCGGCGAAATCGAGCGATTCCTGTAGGTCCAGTCGCGTGCCGACGATGGAACCGCGCACGGTGATGCCGTTCAGCACCATGCCGAAAATGTTGAGCGGGAAGTCGCCCGGCGGAAGTCCGTTGAGCGCGACGGTGCCGCCACGCCCGACCATGCCGACGGCCTGCTCAAAGGCCTTCTCGCTCACCGCCGTGACCAGCACGCCGCGCGCGCCGCCGCCGGTCATTCGCTTTACCGCGGCGGCGGGGTCCTTTTCGGTCCGCGCGTTGACGGTCTCCTTGGCGCCGAGTTCGCGTGCAAGCGCAAGCTTGGCGTCGTCCACGTCCACGGCGACCACGTCCAACCCCATCGCGACCGCATATTGCACGGCCATGTGGCCCAGACCGCCGATGCCGGAGATGACCACGGCATCGCCCGGCTTGGTGTCGGTCATCTTCAGCCCTTTGTAGACGGTGACGCCCGCGCACAGTACCGGCGCAATCTCGTTGAACCCGATATTGTCGGGCAGGTGACCGACGTAATTGGGGTCGGCCAGGACATAGTCGGCGAACCCGCCATTGACCGAGTAGCCCGTGTTGCGCTGGCTTTCGCAAAGCGTCTCCCATCCGCCCAAGCAGTGGGTGCAATGGCCACAGGCGGTGTAGAGCCAGGGCACACCGACCCGATCGCCTTCCTTCACATGAGTTACCCCCTGCCCCACCGCGGACACGAAGCCCACGCCTTCATGCCCGGGGATGAAGGGCGGGTTGGGCTTGACTGGCCAATCCCCCTCCGCCGCATGCAGATCGGTGTGGCACACGCCCGATGCCTGGATCGCCACCTGGATCATGCCTGGCCCGACTTCGGGCACCGGCACCTCCTCGATCCGCAGGGGTTCGCCGAAGGCGCGCACGACGGCGGCTTTCATGGTCTTCGTCATGATGTCTCTCCTGGATTCTCTTTTGGGCACGGCGCGGCGAGGATTCACCGCACCGCACCGCTCCGCGGCCCGCCTCAGAAAAAGCCGAGTTTCTTCGGGCTGTAGCTGACCAGCATGTTCTTGGTCTGCTGATAGTGATCGAGCATCATGCGATGGTTTTCGCGCCCTATGCCGGACTGTTTGTAGCCACCGAATGCGGCATGGGCGGGATAGGCGTGGTAGCAATTGGTCCACACGCGCCCTGCCCGGATCGCGCGGCCGAAGCGGTAGCACGTGTTCGCATCACGGCTCCACACCCCCGCCCCCAGGCCGTAGAGCGTGTCGTTGGCGATCTGCAGCGCCTCTTCATGATCCTTGAAGGTGGTCACGGCGAGTACGGGGCCGAAGATCTCCTCCTGGAAGATGCGCATCCGGTTGTTGCCCCGGAACACGGTCGGCTTGACGTAGTAGCCGCCCGCGATTTCGCCGTCGAACCGCGCGGCCTCGCCACCGGTCAACAGTTCGGCGCCCTCCTGCTTGCCGATGTCGATATAGGACAGGATCTTCTGCTGCTGTTCGGACGAGGCCTGCGCGCCGATCATGGTTTCCATGTCGAGCGGGTTGCCGGCCTTGATTGCCTGTACACGGGCGATCGCGCGTTCCATGAAGCGATCGTAGATGCGTTCATGCACCAGCGCGCGGCTGGGGCATGTGCAGACCTCGCCCTGGTTGAGCGCGAACATCACGAAGCCTTCGATCGCCTTGTCGAGATAGTCATCGTCGTCGCGGCACACATCCTCAAAGAATATGTTGGGGCTCTTGCCGCCCAGCTCGAGCGTGACCGGGATGAGGTTCTCGCTGGCGTATTGCATGATGAGACGGCCGGTGGTCGTCTCCCCGGTGAAAGCGATCTTGGCGATGCGGCTGCTGCTGGCGAGCGGCTTGCCCGCTTCCACGCCGAAACCGTTGACCACGTTCAGCACGCCGGCGGGCAGCAGGTCGCCGATCATCTCCAACAGCACCATGATCGAGGCCGGAGTCTGCTCGGCAGGCTTCAACACCACGCAGTTGCCTGCGGCCAGTGCCGGCGCAAGCTTCCACACCGCCATCAGGATGGGGAAGTTCCACGGGATGATCTGGCCGACAACGCCCAGCGGTTCGTGGAAATGATAGGCGACCGTATCCTGGTCGATTTCCGAAATGCCGCCTTCCTGCGCACGGATGCAGCCAGCGAAATAGCGGAAATGATCGATTGCCAGCGGGATGTCGGCCGCCACCGTCTCGCGCAGCGGCTTACCATTGTCCCAGGTTTCCGCGACCGCGAGCTTGAAGAGATTTTCTTCCATCCGGTCGGCGATGCGATTCAGGATCAGCGCGCGCTCGCCGGCACTGGTGCGGCCCCAGGCGTCCTTGGCGGCATGGGCTGCATCGAGTGCGGCTTCGATGTCGGCCGCCTGACTGCGCGCAACCTTGCCAACGGGCTTGCCGGTGACGGGCGAGATATTGTCGAAATACCGCCCGTCCTTGGGCGCCATCCACTTGCCGTCGATGAAGTTGTCGTACTTCTCTGCGAAGGGCGCGCTCATGGAAGCCGCCGGATTGGTTCGCATGTCCATCGTTTATCCTCTCACGTTGCCGGATGCTCCCGGTCTTGAAGAGGATGGTTTCGTGAAACAGCGGCGCTGAAAAGAGGGAGCAGCGCGAAGGGGGGCGGCACTGTCTCGCTGTCGAGACAGCTTGACGGCACCTCGTGTCAATCGCGCGTCAAACCGACCTTCTCCATCCGTCGATAGAGCGTGGCGCGTCCGATCCCGAGAGCCCTGGCGGCACGCGTTGCGTTTCCATCCGCCTGCGCCAAAGCGCGTCGCAATACCGCGCGTTCCGAGTCGCGAAAGGATGCGGCCTCGCCGCCACCGAGGATGTCGGCAGCGCTTCGACACCCGGTCAGGCATGCATCGGTAAGATGAAAGCGATGGCGCGCGGCGTGCGTGGCGCCGATAACCAGATCGTCGCGATCGACTGCCAGCAAAGCCGAATCGCCCCCGGGAAGGTTTGCATCGATGATGCGATGACCTTCGAAGTATCGACGAAAGATGCCGCTTTCGATCCGCCGCGCGGCGTCCTGAACGATCTTCTGGATCAGAGAGCCCATCGCCATCGTGTGATCGTCGCGGCAATTGGAGATATCGAGCGCTCCTACCAACTGTCCCGCCGCGTCTCGAACCGGAGCATCCATGCAGCTGATGCCGATGTTCCGACTGGCGAAATGCTCATCGCGGTGGATCGTGATCGGCCGACCTTCCACGAGGCAGGTCCCGATCCCGTTGGTGCCTTCGCGGCTCTCGCTCCAGACGCCACCCGGCGTCAGCCCGACCTTGTCGAACATCTCCCGATCACCCGCGCTGCTCCGCGCTTCGAGGATGACGCCTTCATTGTCCGATAGCATGACGGCGCAACCGGTAACGGCGACGATCTGAAACAGCTGGTCGAGCAGAGGGCGCGCGACCTCGAGCATCAGGCCATGACGCTGCCGCCGCTGCGTGAGATCGCAGCCCGATACCAGATCGGATGCTCGCGCGGCACCCGCGTCCAGACCATGCTTGAGGCCCGATCGACACCAGCTTGCCGCGACGAAAGATCTCGCGGCACTCGAGGACGAGTGCAACACCTCCGCCACCGAGTCTTCGTGCTGAGCTGCCATAACATTCTCATAGCTAGTTTCGCGCAGGTTGACGACGGAGAAATCGGCAACAAGCTTGCGTCCGCTGCCGATCCTCAATCCTCCGGCTTCATCATGGTGCGCAGCTCAAAACGAGCTCCACTCCCCAGCGCCGGAAGAGGATGTGTTCGAGCGCACGGGCTTCTGCTGCGCGTAAGCCTCCGGCTTGTTCCAGCCGGAACGGACTGCGCCCCGCTCTGATGGCTGACCGATATTGAAATGCGAAGCAGCTTGGGTCAGTTGCATCACTTCGCTTGCGAGATTGCGCGCCGCGGCAGATGTCTGCTCGACCATCGCTGCATTCTGCTGCGTCGTTTGATCCATCGCGTTGACCGTTTCGCTGATCTCGCTAACAGCGTTCGCCTGCGCGTTGTTGTCTTTAGCGATGTTGCCAAGGAGGTCATGCACCTCGCCAACGTCATTCGAGATTCCAACAAACGCGCCGTCGACCTTACGCACCATTTCCACGGCAGATAGAATCTCGGATTGTGTGGTGGTAAGCTGATCACGAGCCCGTCCGGCTTCCTCCTCCGCGCGCATCGCAAGAGCGGACACGAGATCAGCGACGACAGCAAAGCCGCGTCCGGCTTCGCCTGCGCGACCAGCTTCGACAGCAGCGTTCATGGCGAGGACGCGCGTTTGGAAAGCGATCTTGTCCAAACCTTCGATGACGCTGTCGATTCCCTTCGCGCTATCCGAGACTCTCCCCATGGCCGACACCGCATCATCGGCGATAACTCGCCCATCTGCGACCGTCGAGATCGCAGCATCCGCACGCGAAACCGTCTTGGCCGCCGCAGCAGCCGTTTGCTTCAGGCGGCTGTCCATTTGGGTGATTGCCGCGGTGGTTTCTTCCAAATTCGCGGCGTTCGCCTCCGTTCGCCGCGCCAAATCTTCAGAAGCCGTTGCAATCTCGTTGGCGCCACTCTCGATGGTGGTGGCACTAAGAGAAACTGCTCCGATCAGTTCCTTCAGACCTTCCAGCGTCAAATTGAAATCATCTCGCAGCGAAGCGTAATCGGAGGGAAAGGGGTGATCGATCTTGGCTGTTAAATCTCCCGACCGCACGCGACGGAGGTGCTCACCAAGCTCCTTTACCACATCGGCTTGTTCGATCGCCTGCTGCTGCTGTTCGACCGCGGCATCGCGGAAGGTAAGCATCGCCTTTGTCATGCGCCCCACGCAATCTTTGTAATGCGTGAAGGCAATAGCGCTGCTGAGATCGCCGGCAGCTAGACCTTCCATGCGCACGACGGTTTCCACATAAGGGTCGGCGATCGCGGCTCGGAACTTCATCGCGAGATGCGTCGCCAGGATGAACAGCGTCAGATCGACGCCAAGGCGGACCCACCCCGCTATGAAGAAGGACAGGAACTCGAGCAACGCCATCAGCCCGATCATCGTGCCAAATGCGATCTGCAGCTTCTGCCTTATCGGCGCCTCAGCCCTGAACCGTTCCATGCCACTCTCCTTTCGCACCCGTTTCGATATGGTGAGGTTTGCAGAGCCTATAGAGGCTTGGTTGACGATCCTTCCCCTTGGACCATAAGTATTTTCCCAACTCACATACGCAATTTGAGAAGCGACAGTTTAGAATCCAAACATCATTGCCACCGGACTTCGTGAGAAGACGGGAATAAAGCGTTGTGATCCGCATTTTATGTCAGTGGTTGTGAACGTTCCTCTCATATCGATCCCTCGGAGATCATCACCTGTCACTGCTACAGGGCTGCGGTGAGCAGCGAGCAGCCCATCGCTACAGGTGCTTCTAGAAGCAGACGCTGCGGAACGGGTACCAGAGGCGCCGCTAGGTGGTGTCCAGGGTAAAATTGGGCACCGGGTGCGAGAGGCGATCAATTGACGTGACAGAGGTGGACCGGGCCGCGCGATGCAACAGCTAGCAGGGCCTGCTTCCAGCTTGTGCGCTAACCATCCAGCAGGCGGCATCGAATTGAACCGCACCATCGATCAGGAACTCGACGAACGCGGCGTCCAATACAGCCAAGACTCTGTCTCGTAGGCTGCTCTCGAGGCTGGGCAGGATCATCCCAACTGGGCCCAAGCAGCGAGCGTAACGATGAAGATCCGCTTCCGTCATGCGGCAGCGAACGTCCAGTGAAACAACGTCTACGCTGTGCCAACCCGCGGCCCTCAGCAACCTGGCGACCCGATCTGGATCTGACCAGGCGAATTGGCCCGGTTCATGAGGATCGACCGGAGCGCCCCATCCGAGTAGGGGAGCTGCGGCACGCTCCGCCGCGGTCATGAAAGGGTTTTCCTCCCGACTCCGCCACACAAGCGATGTTAGTCTGCCGCCAGGGGCAACTGCGTTTCCGATATTCGCAAAGGCGGCCTCTGGGTCATCAAAGAACATGACACCGAAGCGCGAAACTACCGCGTCGAACGATCCGGTCTCAAAGCGATAGCGCTGGGCGTCACCAGCAAGGAACCGCGCGTTCTTCGCGCTTTCAGCCATAGCCCTGTGGCGAGCGTGATCCAACATTGCTTCCGAGATGTCGACGCCGCAACACGTTCCCAACGGCGCAAGCCTTCTGGCTATGGCGAGGGTCGTAGCGCCTGTGCCACAGCCGACGTCCAGCACGTTTCGCGGAGATTGCGTCACCGCCGCGTCCGCTAGGATCTGCTCCAAAGGAAAGAAGAGCCGATCCAGCATTGGCTGAAGGTCGACCCACGCATTCCCCCGCCGCCCGTCCCAAGCCAGTTCGCTCCCCTTACGCTGTTCCATCGCCTCCTCCTTGCTACCGTTGATGATTCGCGGCATTGTGCCACTTCAAGTCAACTTGAGGTCAAGTATGGCCCTGATCGACATCGCGGAGCTTGCGCGCCGCAGTGGCATGCCAGCGTCGACGTTGCGCTATTACGAGGAACTAGGCCTCATCGATTCACTCGGCCGGCGCGGATTGCGGCGCACCTTCGATGAAAACGTCATGAATCGACTGTCGCTCATCGCTCTTGGGCAAATGGCTGGCTTGTCCCTGACGTCTATCGGTCAGATGCTTGGTTCCGGTAGCGAGGTAGCAGTCGACCGGGCCCTGCTCACCGCAAAAGCCAATGAAATTGATGAGGCGATCAAAAGGATGACAGCCGTTCGTGACGGCCTGCGCCACGCTGCGGATTTGAACCGCGCCGGGTTTGCCGGAGGCTCCAACTCCTGAGAAGGTGGAGCCTGTATGAGCAAGACGACGAACAAGTTTTCTCCTGAGGTCCGCGAGCGTGCGGTGCGGATGGTATTCGATCACGAGCA
>NZ_QQWY01000068.1:0-13147 GCF_003950455.1 Sphingomonas sp. ABOLE | reverse complement strand
CATATCGGCGCCCGTAGGGCGGCACCACATAAAAGGGGCAGGAAAGCCTGCGAATAGCATCTGCTGGCATCGTACCGGATTTGTTCGCCCTTAGCGTGCAGATACGTCACTTTCGTGTAGTCACCCCTACCAGCTGAGCTGGGCGCGCCAGTCCGACTATCACCACAACCCCACCCGCTACCAGGCCGATTACTGGCTGGCCGACGCCACGCTGGACGTGCGCGGCTGGACGCTCAACACCGGGTACGAAGTGCTGGGCGCCGATGGCGGGCAGCCGCTCGCCAGCTTCCAGACGCCGCTCGGCAGCGTGTTCAAGTTCCAGGGCTGGGCCGACAAGCTGACGGTTACCCCGCCCAACGGCGTGCGCGATTTCTATGCGGGCGGCGGCTATGGCTGGAAGAAGCTGGGGCGGATCGACGCGTTGTCGCTGCAGGCGGTGTGGCACCGCTACGAAAGCGATCGGCTGAACCAGCATTATGGCGACGAGTGGAATTTGCTCGCCACCGCCAAGCTCAGCAAGACTCAGCTCTCGGTGCGCTATGCGCGCTACGAGGCGGACCGCTTCGCCACCGACACCAGCCGCGTCTGGCTGCAGCTGGACTGGGCCTATTGACGCAGGCCCGTCGCCGAACTGCAATGGAGCTGGCCTAAGCGCGCAAGCACACAGGCTTTTTGCACGAACGAGGCTCCGATCGTGACGCTTGCCACAGAAAGCCGGATGCTGGCCTATGCCGCGGGCAATTTCGGCAAGGCGCTGCTGTTCAGCGGCGCCGACCTGACGATCCTATTCCTGCTCACCGACGTGCTGGGGCTGGACGGCACGCGCGCGGCGGGGCTGATGCTGTTCGCGCTGCTCGGCGACCTGGTATTCGACCTGCTCGCCGCGAAACTGGTGCTGCGCTGGCGGGCGGCGGGGCGGGGCTATCGCTGGGCCGTCGCCTTCTCCGCGATCCCGTGCGGCGCCGCCTTCGCGCTGATCTATGCGATGCCGGCGCTGGGGCTGCATCGCGGCTGGATGCTGGCGGCGGCGATCCTGGTGTTTCGCGGCGCCTATGCAGTGGTCGACGTGCCCCATAACGCGCTGATGGCGCAGGTCAGTCGCGACAGCCGCGCGCGAGGGCGCGTGTCGGGCTACCGCCTGTTCTTCAGCACCGCGAGCGCGCTGGCGATCGCCGGCGTGCTCACCCCTTTGGTGCAGCAGGCCGGGCATGCGCGGCATTTCGGCGCGTTGGCGCTCACCGGAATCGGCGCAGGCCTCGCCTTCGCGCTGACCATGCTGCTCTGCGTCTGGGCCTGCGGCGGACAGCGCGGCGCCGCAACCGCGCTCCGCGGCGATCGCATCACCGTGCCGCTGCGCGATCCGATGGTGCTGGGGATGGGCGCGCTGGCGCTGATCACCGGCTTCGCCATGCCGTGTTTCGGCCGGATGCTGATGTATCTGGGGACCTATGTGATCGAGCGCCCCGGCGCGGTGACGCTGCTGCTCGGCGCGATGACCGTCGGGCAATTCGGCGGCGTGCTCGCCTGGACCGCGCTGACCCACCGCTTCGGCAAGAGCCGGTTGCTCGCCGCGGGGAATGGGGTGACCGCCGCCGGCCTGCTGGTCTTCGCGCTCTGCACCGCCTGGCCGGTGGGCCAGATCGCCGGGGCGATGCTGGTCGGCTTCGGCTTTGCGAGCGTGTTCATGCTACCCTGGGGGCTGCTGGCCGACGCGGTCGACGTCGTCGAGTGGCGACACGGGCGACGCTTTGAGACCGGGCTCTTCGCCTTCTACCTGGTGCTGGTGAAGGCGAGCGGTGCCGCATCGACCGCGATGATCGGCTGGGTGCTGGGCGCGCTCGGCTATATCCCCGGCGCAATCCAGCCGACGGGCGTCCGCCTCGGCATGCTCGGCCTGGGGCTCGGCGTGCCGCTGGCGGGGGCGCTGCTGGCGCTGCTGCTGCTGCGCCGCTTCACGCTCGGCCATGCCCAGCACGCGCGGTTGCTGCGCGCACTGGCCCGGCGTCAGGCGGGTGCCGAGCCGGTTTCCGGATCGAACTTGGGGTTGGAGAAGTCGAGCGGGCCGGGCGAGACCTTGGCAGGCGGTCGCGCACTCTCGGCCCAGGCGCGGCAGAGCATGTCGCGCAGCATCGCCGCCCCCGCCGCGGTACGTTCATAGACCAGCGCGCGCACGTCCTGGTCGGCGGGGTTGGCGAAGCCGTCGCGCTTCTCGAGCTGGTAGACGCGCTCCATCCGGTCGCCCGACTGGTCGAGGAACGCGAGCACGGCCGTGAACATGTCGCCCTGCTGGTGCGCGGGCGCGGCGATCCGCGATGCGATGTCGGCCGGGGTCAGGCCGATCGCATCGACGAAGCGGCTCTCGAAGCGACCATGGATGCTGCGGTCGCGGGTGTAATTGTTGGGGTTGGGCCCAAGCCAGCCGTCCGAGTTGACCGAATCGTGGAGCGGCTGCGCGCCGTCGCCGATATAGTGACCGAGGCGGATCACGTCGAAGGCGCAGTGCTGCTCGGGCACCGCAGTGTCGCCGCCGCGTGCCTGCGCCGCGCGGATCGCGCGCATGCAGACGATCACCCGCTCATACGCCTCCATCGCCGCATAGGGCAGCGTGCCGGTCCAGCGGACATTGGTGCGCGCGGCGGTCGCCGGATCGCTGTCCTTGATCGTCTCATAGTGCTTGTAGAGCGCGATCACGAAGGCATAGCGCGAGCGCGGGATCGGCTTCAGGAAGGCGAACTGCTCGCGGAACCAGCCATGGTTGGGATCTTCCTCGATCTTCGAGAAGCCTTCGGAATCGCCGCGCCAGCTGTCCGGCAGCGTCGCCGATGCCGCGATATAGTCGGCATAGCGGCGCAGAAAGGTCGGGCCGCCTTCCGGGATCGCCTGGATCGCGGCGCGGTCGATCACCGCATGCGCGGTATGCCCCCAGGCATGGGCGACGGCGGGGGCAAGCAGCAGGGCGGCGGCCAGGGCGAAGCGGCGCATGGCGGTTCCTTTCAGGGATCGAGGGGATCGCGCGGGTCGACACGCTCGGACGCGCGCGACGGGCGGAACACGAGTTCGGTCGGCGAGACGCGGCGGACGACCGTGCCGGGCTGGTAGCCGAGCTCGGCGGCGTTGCGCTCGGTGAACCTGGCGCTTTCGATATAGCCGCTCTGCAGCGGGTTGCAGACGATCACCGTCTCCATCTGCATCGGCGCGCCCATGGCGGCGAGCAGCCGGCTGGCGTTGCGCAGGTTGGTGGTAGTGTGGCGGGCATAGGGCTCGCTGATGATCGCGTCCGCAGGGATGCCATAGCGCGCGATCAGCGCCTTGCGCATCTCGTCCGCCTCGGTGAACGGCGTCGCGCGCGGATGCGCCCGGCCGCCGGTGACGAGGAGGAAAGCGATGTCGCCCTGCGCGAAGCGGCGCGCGGCGAGGCGGAGATGGTACTTGCCGAACGGGCTGAGCGGCTCGCCTTCGATCTCCGGACCGACTCCGGTGACGATCATCGCGCTGTAGCGATAGCGCTTCCAGTCGAGCGTCTTGGCGCGGGCCATCGGCGCGGCATTGGCGCCGCCGGTCAGCGGCTCATGGCCGATCGCGTCGGTGCGGTCGCTCGTGTCGAGCAGCGCGAGCGCATAATCGATGCTCGGATCGAGCCGCTGCGCCGATCCGTCGCGCGGTGTCTCTGCGAGCCAGTCGGCGGCCTGGAGCCGGGCGGCTAGGTCCTTCGGTGCGATCGGGCCGGGGCCGTCGATCGGTGTCGTCGGGGTGGCGCCAAGTGCATAGACGCGCACGATCCCGTTGATGCCGGCGATCTCGCGGTCGAGCTGCGCGGCGCGTCCGTCGTCGGCTTTAGGAAGCCGGGCCTCGGCCGCCACCGCGCTTCGGAGCACGGCCGCTTCGGGCTCGCTCCACAGCAGCGCCTGGGCGCGGCAGGCCAGATCCTGCCCACACGCCGCGCGACGCTCGCGCCGGGTGCGCAGCACGCGCTCCATCCCCGGTGCGCGGACGATCCGGTCGAGCGCCGCCGGGTCATGCCCGGCGGCGTCGAGGGTGGGAAACAACCGCGCCGACAGCGCCGCGATCACCGCGTCGTCCGCCGCCGAAGCCGGGGCGGCGAGCACGGTCACCGCCAGCGCCGCGGCGGAGAGCAACACCCGCATCACCAGCTGCGGCTGACGATGAGGCGGAAGTTGCGGCCGAACAGCGGGCGGCCATAGATCGCCTCCGACGTGCCCTGGCCGGCGAACTGGTCGGTGCGGGTATTGCCCTCGGTCAGGCCGTGCGCGTTGAACAGATTGTCGCCGACCACCTGGAAGCGCCACGCGCCCCAGTCGAGCGAGGCACCGCCGCCGATCGTCTGGTAGCCCGGCATCGCGGTGCGATTGAACAGGTCGACATAGCGGCGGCCGACCCATTCGTAGCGCCCGAAGATCGAGACCTTCTGCTCGCCCAGATCGAAATCGAAGCTCGGGCGCAGATTGCCGAAGAACTTGGCCTCGCGGATGATCTGCTTGCCGTTCACCGCACTCGGATCGGCGCCCGAGGTGTTCTGCAGATTGGCATATTTGGGGTTCTGCCAGGTCACCGAGCCGTCGAGCGAGAACCAGCGGATCGGCGACACGCGGCCGTCGACCTCGACGCCCTTGACCGAGGCCTCGCCGATGAACGGCAGCGTCTGGTCGTTGCGGCCGGTCAGCGGGTTGAACGCCGCGAACGAGGCGTTGAACGGGTTGAACTTGGTGTAGAAGCCGGTGGCATAGAGATAGTTGGGGCCGAAGCTCGCCTTGAGGCCGACTTCATACTGGCGCGCCTTGGTCTTGAGGATCGTGGCGTTGATGCCGGTCACCACGCCCAGCTGCGGCGGCACTTCGAGGTTCGAGATGCGGCCATAGGCGCCGAAATGGCCGTTGAGGTCGTAGTTGACGCCGACGGTCCAGTTGGTCGCCTTGGGGCTGAGCCGCTGGTCGAGCACCTGGCCGGTAAAGGCGCGAGTGGTGTCGTCGGCCAGCGTGGTGCCGTCGCCCAGGTTCACCTGGGTGGTCGGCAGCGCGATGCCCTTGTAATCGTACATCTCGGTGCGGATGCCGCCATCGACGCGAAGGCCGCGGGTGATCTCCCAGGTGTCGTTGGCATAGAAGGCGATCATCTGCGCGTCGCCCTCGCCCTGGTTGAGCGTGGTGGTGTAGCGCAGCACGCCGTTCTGGGTGACCGAGCCGAGCACCTGGCCGGTCGCCGAATAGGCGAGCAGGTCCAGCGTGCGCGGCTGGCTGCGCACTTCGATCAGCATGTCCTGATAGGCCTGGAGCAGCGTGTTGCCGTAGAAGGCGCTGTACACGCCGACGCGCACGTCGTGGCTGCCGAGCCCGGTCTCGAACTTGCGGGTGACGCTGAGGTCGCCCTGGACCGAGTAGAAGTCCGATTCCGACGCGCGATACTGGCCGGACATCACCAGCCCCGAGGCGGTCGACGGATCATAGACCGAGGCGCCGCCCGTACCCGCAAAGGCATAGCCGAGCCGCGCGACATTGGGGCCGAAGGCGGTACGCGCGGCAGTCAGATAGCCGGCGGCGAAGGTCGTCGCGTCGGCCGGGTTGGTGGTCGAGTAGAAGGCGTCGAAGCTCGACTTGCCCTTGGTGCCGCCGATCTTGGCCGAGACCTGCCAGCCGTTGAAGTCCGCGTCATAGTCGATCGCGGCGTTGAAGAAGCGCATGTGGCGGCCGTTGGAGAGGTCGCGGTTCATGCTCTGCAGCGCGCCCGAGCCATCGCGATACTTGATGTTGACGTTGCGCAGCGAGGGCGAGTTCAGCGTACCCTCGAAATAGTCGATATACTTGTTGAGCGAGACCGAAGGGTTGCGGGGATCGTTGGTCGGGATCGGCAGATAGAAGACGTTGTGGTCGTTGACATACTCGGCCGAGACCTTGAGCGTGCCGTTGCTCAGCTGGCGCTTGATGTTGGCGCGGATCTGGCCGCCCTTGTCGCTGGGGAAGCCGCCATAGCGATAGCCGTCATGCTGGCGGATAAAGCCGCCGATCGCGTAATAAGTGTTGTCGCTGAGCGGGCCCGACTGCATCGCGTCGAGCCGGTAGAGGCCGGTATCGCCCAGCGTTACCTGCGCCTTGCCGCGCGCCAACGGCCCGCCCGAGACGGTGATGTTGTTGGCGATCGCCGCCGCGCTGCTGGCGTAGATCGGCGCCGGGCCGCCGCGCACGATCTCGACCCGCTCGGTCATCAGGTCGTAGCGGTTCATGCCTTCGCCGGAGTTGAAGAACACGCCGTCGATCTCGTGGTAGAGCGGCAGCCCGTCCTGCTGGAAGATCAGGTATCCGCGATCGGTCGGGATGCCGCGGATGCGGGTGATGTTCTGCACCTCGCCGCCGGTGGCTTCCACCTGGATGCCGGGCACGGTGCCGAGCAGGTCGGCGAAGCTCTTCGGTGCGATCTTCTGGACGTCGGCCTGGCTCAGCGAGTTGATCGCATAGGACACGTCGAAGCGGCGCTGCGCGCGGGCCGAGCCGGTGACGATGATGTCGCCGCCGGTATCCGCGTCGGCCTGGGCCGGATCGGCGGCGGGCGTGTCGCTGGTCTGCGCGAAGGCGGGCGCAGCGGCGAGGCTCAGCGCGAGCACGGCGCAGCCGGTGGCGAAATGGTGCGTCTTCATCGGATCGTTCCCCCGAGTTGTTCTGAACTTGGATGCGCCGATGCGCGGGGTCGATGACAGATTTATTTATTCCTGGGAAAATTAATCACCCATCGTTATCCGCGTACCTATCATGAAATATCCGCCGGTCTCGCTGCTCGACGAGGAGAAGCGCCTGCTCTGGCAGCTGCGCACCCATGGCCCCCAGTCTCGCTCGGACCTGGCGAATGTGCTGCAGATCAGCAACGCGGCGATCTCGAAGCTGACCAAGGCGCTGATCGGGCAGGCGCTGATCGAGGAACTGCCCGCCGCGCCACTGGCCGGCCGGGGACGGCCGACGGTGCCGCTGCGCATCTCCCCCGCGGGTGGCTATGCCGTGGGCCTGGCGCTCTATGCAGGCATATTGGAGATCGCCGTGGTCGACTATGCCGGCGGCACCATCGCGCTCACGTCCGAGAAGATCGCGCCGCTCGATCCGCAGGGGTTCGCGCGCCATGTCGACCGCCGGATCCACGATCTCGCGCTCGAGCATCGCCTGCTCGGCCGCCGACTCTATGGCATCGGCTTCGCCGCGCCCGGCCCCGCGCTGTCGCGCGACGGCAATCGCTGGCACATTGTCCGCAACCTGCCCGGCTGGAAGGACGCGCCGCTGCGCGACCTGTTCGAGGAAACGCTGCGCCTGCCGGTGTGGATCGAGAACGACGCAACCGCGGCCGCGCTCGCCGAATATTATCTGGGCGGGCTCATCCAGCGCTGCACCACCGCCGTTGTGATCCTGCTCGGCCACGGCGTCGGCGCGGGGATCGTCCATGAAGGGCGGCTGATGCGCGGCGAATCGGGCGGGGCAGGGGAGATCGGCATGTTCTACCCCGGCGATCGGCCGCGCCCGACCACGCTCGACCTGATCGCGACGCTGCAGGCGGCGGGCTGCCCGGTGGAGTCGCTCGCGGATTTCGAGGAGGCGATCCCCGGCTATGAGGCGGTGGTCGAAGCCTGGCAGGAGCGCGCCGCCGACCAGCTGCTCCAAACGATCAACTCGGCGCTGGCGTGGCTCGATCCCGGCGCGATCCGGCTGATGAGCCCGCTGCCCGCGCCGATCATGCACGGCCTGGCCGCGCGGCTGAACCGCCGCGCGATCACCTGGGGCGACCATGTCACGGCGAGTGAGCGCGGCCGCTACCCGATCGAGATCTCGCAGCTGGGCGGCGCGGGTTCGGCACTCGGCGCAGCGCTGCTGCCGATCCATGCCTCGATCGCGCGGATCTGAGTCCCGCAGCAACGAACTAGATGACAAATCCGACGCAGTGCCTATCCTCGGCCGCACAAGAGGAGAGGGATTGCGATGATCACGCGGCGCGGACTGATGGCTTCGTCTCTTGCCACCTGGGCGCTCTCTGCCGTGCCCGCCTGCTCGGCCCCTGCCGGGCGGCTGAAGCAGTCGGTGAGCCGCTGGTGCTATCAGGATATCCCGCTCGACAAGCTGTGCGCCGCCGCCGCCAAGATGGGCCTGCAGGGGATCGATCTGCTCGAACCTGCCGACTATGAGACGCCGCGCCGTTATGGCCTGCGCTGCACCATGGGCTATGCCGCCCCGGGCATGACGATCGCCCACGGCCTCAACCGGCGCGAGCATCACGCCGCGTTCGAGCAGGCCTTCCGCACCGGCATCCCGCAGGCGGCCAAGGCGGGCGTGCCGAACGTCATCGCCTTTTCCGGCAACCGCGAGGGCATGTCCGATGCCGAGGGCGCGGAAAACACCATCGCCGGGCTCAAGCGGCTCGCGCCGATCGCCGAGGATCACGGTGTTACGATCTGCGTCGAGCTGCTCAACAGCAAGCGCGACCATCACGATTACATGGCCGATCACACCGCCTGGGGCGTCCAGGTCGCCAAGCAAGTCGGCTCGCCGCGGGTAAAGCTGCTCTACGACATCTACCATATGCAGATCATGGAGGGCGACCTGATCGCGACGATCCGCGAAAGCTTGCCGTGGATCGGCCATTTCCACACCGGCGGCGTGCCCGGGCGCCACAATCTCGACGACACCCAGGAGGTCGATTGGCACGCGGTGGCGAAGAGCATCGCCGATCTCGGCTTCCAGGGCTATTTCGCGCACGAGTTCATGCCGACCGGCGACCCGCTGACCGCACTCGCCCAGGCGGTACGCACTTGCACGGTGTGAGCGGCGGCGCCTAGCGAGGCGGGGCGTTGCCTGCCGCCTGGGGCTTCTCGCCCAGCACGCGATCGAGCCAATCCCCAACCAACGCCACCAGCCGAGGCGAGCCCGCATTGGGCCCCAGGCTCGCGACTTCCTCCTCGCCGCCGGTGACCGCGCCTTCCTGGAACCAGTGGCTCAACCCGTCGAGCACCACCACCGAGCCCCGCGGGTTTGCGGCGAGCGCCTTCCGCGCGTCCGCCGCTTCGATCGACGCCACCACCAGCGGATCCTTGTCGGCGAAGACGGCGAGCACGGGTATCTGCAGCGCCTTGAGATCGGACGCGGAGCGGAGCTTGTCCGCCCGCCAGGCTTCCTCGGTATCGATCCTCGCGAGCGCGCTTTCGGCCAGCGGCCGGGGAAAGCCAGCGGCCTCGAATCGCGCGATCACCTCGGCGCGGCGCTGCGCGATCATGGCCGCATCCTGATGGTCGGCCCGCGCCTGGAGCAGCGCCAGGGCAGCGTCCGCCGCAGGCTCGGCGACCGCCTGCGGCCGACCGGCGGCGCGCATCTGGTTGAGCATCGCTTGACGCAGATAGGGCAAGCCGTCGCCCACCGATCCGGCGAGCGTGACCACCGCCGCGATCGTCGGGTCGGCAGCGGCGACCGCGGGTGCGATCACCCCGCCCTGGCTATGGCCGATCAACGCGATGCGACTGCCGTCGATTGCCGGATTGCGGCGCATCGCCGCTACCGCCGCCGCGGCATCGGCCGTCAGCCGCTGAAGGTCTTCCTTGTACGGGCCCGTCGACTGACCGACGCCGCGCTTGTCATATTCCAGCGCCGCGATCCCCTGCGCGTTCAAGTGCCGGATGATTTCCGCGTAGCCGCCGCGGCCATTGGGGCCATGCCCCTGGATCAGGATCGCGAGCGGGTAGGGTGCATGGCCGCGGTCCAGGGGGAGGTGGAGCGTTCCCGCCAGCGTCACGCCGGGCTCGGACGCGATGCGAACCGCCGTCGCCCCCTCGGTCGGCCGGAGCGCGGCGGCGCTCGCCCCGGCGGGTGGCCGGTTGGTCTGGGCGTGCGCCGTGCATGCCACCAGCAGGGCGGTGGCGATGATCAGCCGACATGCGTTCGCCGGGGATCGCCCTCGGCCGTTCGACAAAGCTGCCTTCATGCTGGTCATCCACCGCTCCCAAGTGATCGGGGGTCAGTACCCCTCTTGCAAAAGCTCGAGCGTCGCATGCGACCCGGCGTTGAGCAAGGAACGATAGGTTCCGCTCGCGGAGACGAGCTCCGCCAACCCCCGGCTTCCGTCGACGAACGGGAAGCCGCAGCCCGAACGCAACGCCCTACGACATATGCAGCTTTATTCGTACGCCCCCATCGTGCGTGCTACCCTGCGACGCCGACGGTGGATCGGCGGAGCCGCACCGGGATCGACTTGTACGAGGGCGTGCCGCTGCGCCCGTCGACGTCCGCCAACGGCAACAGGCAGTTGGCCTCGGGATAATAGGCCGCGAGCGACCCGCGCGAGATCGGATGGGCCAGGATGGTCTGGCCGGCAAGCACCCGGTCGCCCGCAACCAGGTCCACCTGGTCGCCATGGGCCAGGCCGTGGGCCGCCAGATCCTCGGCATTGGCGAACACCACGTCGCGCCGGCCGGTCACGCCGCGATAGCGATCGTTGAGGCCGTAGATCGTGGTGTTGTACTGGTCGTGGCTGCGGATCGTGGCGAGCGTCAGCTGGTCGTCGGCGATGTCCGGATCTTCCTGGGTCGAGGGATAGACCAGGAAATGCGCCTTGCCGTCGGGGGTGTCCCACGCGCGTGTGGATGCGCCGACCCGCAGCCGGAACCCGCCCTTCACCCGAATGCGCGCATTGAAGTCGGCAAAGTCAGGGAAGACCGCCTCGATCGCCGCGCGGATGCGGTCATAGTCGCCGACCAGCGCATCCCAATCGATCGGCGCCGCCGGCACCGCGGCCTTGGCGAGCCCGGCGATGATCGCCGGTTCCGAGCGCAACTGGTCCGAGACGGGCTTCAGGAAGCCGCGCGACGCGTGCACCATCGACATCGAGTCCTCGACGGTGATCAGCTGCGCGCCCGCGGCCTGCACGTCGCTTTCGGTCCGGCCCAGGCAGGGCAGGATGATGCTCTCGCGCGCCGTCAGCAGGCAGGTGCGGTTGAGCTTGGTGCAGATCTGCACGTTGAGGTCCAGTTCCCGGAACGCCGCGAAGGTCGTCTGCGGATCGCTCATCGCAGCCGCGAAATTGCCGCCGAGCGCGATGAACGCCTTTGCGCGCCCCGCGTGCATCGCCGCCACCGCCTCGACCGCATTATGGCCATGCGCGCGCGGGCTGGTGATGCCGAAGTGCGCGTCGAGGCGGGCGAGGAACGGCTCGGCCGGGATTTCGGTGATGCCGACCGTCCGGTCGCCCTGGACGTTGGAATGGCCCCGCAACGGACAGATCCCCGCACCCTCGCGCCCGATATTGCCGCGCAGCAGCAGCAGATTGGCCATCTGCTGGACGGCCTCGGTACCATGCCGGTGCTGGGTGATGCCCATGCCGTAGCAGAGGATCACCCGGTCGGCGCGGGCATAGACGTCGGCGATGCTCTCGATCGCCGCCTGGGAGAGGCCGGAGCGCTGCTCCAGCGCGGGCCAGGCCTGTCGGTCCAGGTCCTCGACCAGCTCGGGGAAGCCTGCGGTATGCGCCGCGATGAACGCATGGTCGAACACCGCCGGGCCGCCCGCCGCCTGCTGCGCGCGGTCCCTGGCGAGCAGCGCCTTCATCACGCCCTTCAGCAGCGCGACGTCGCCGCCCACCTTCACCAGGTGATAGGCCAAGGCCAGCGGCGTCGATCCGTTGCGCAGCATCTGGAGGGGTGCCTGCGGATCCTGGAAACGCTCCAGCCCGCGCTCGCGCATGGGATTGATGACGATGATCGGCACACCGCGGCGCGAGGCCTCACGCAGCGTCCCCAGCATGCGCGGATGGTTGGTGCCGGGATTGTGCCCGATGCAGAAGATCGCGTCCGCATGGTCGAAATCGTCGAGCGTGACCGTGCCCTTGCCCACGCCGATCGACTGGGGAAGACCGACGCTCGTCGCCTCGTGGCACATGTTGGAGCAGTCGGGGAAGTTGTTGGTCCCGAACGCGCGGACGAACAGCTGGTAGAGGAACGCCGCCTCGTTCGAGGCGCGGCCGGAGGTGTAGAACTCCGCTTCGTTCGGATCCTCCAGCCCGCGCAGCACCGCGCCGGCGCGGTCGAAGGCTTCGTCCCATGCGATCGGCACGAAATGGTCGGTCGCCGCGTCGTAGCGCAAGGGCTGCACCAGCCGCCCGGCCTGTTCCAGCGCGTGATCGGACCAGTCCCAAAGCTCGGACACCGTGTGCGCGGCGAAGAAATCCGCATCGACGCGCTTCTCGGTCGCCTCCCAGGTGACGGCCTTGGCGCCGTTCTCGCAGAACTCGAAGGACGAGGTGTGCTTCGGATCCGGCCAGGCGCAACCGGGACAGTCAAAGCCTTCGGGCTGGTTGACCTCGAGCAGCGCCCGCGCCCGCGCGCTGGCGCCCATCTCGTTCTTCACCGCCAACGCCACGGCGCGCAGGGCGCCCCAGCCACCGGCCGGCCCACCATAGGGGGCCACGCCGTCCACGGGCTTGTCCGAACCGGCCATCTTCTTCTCCACCATCGACCGCCCTAATTGGCGCGCGCGTCGCCGGTGAGAAATCATACGGCGGTTTAGGTGTGGCGATCGCATCCGCCAGCTTCCTGGAGTCGCCCTTCTGGTCGAGGCGGAACCTGTCGAGGACGGCACGCAGCCGAGGCCTGACGTCCCGCGGCAAGGAGGCCACCATGCGCGGGACGTCGACCGCGACAGCCTGCAACACGCGTATCCTGCGCCGCGCGTCCAGGGCGGGCGCGAACGCGACGTCGAGCATGCCCGCGAGACTCTGCCTTATCCCTGCCTGCACCTGTCGCAACCCGTCGACGCGTACCGCCGTCATCTCCTCTGGCGCCAGACCGGCCACGAAGGCGCGCGTCTCCGGCAGCGACGCCGCGGTACACCGGAGCAAAAACAGGTTGATCGGCAACATTTGCTCAAGATGTTTCGCGCCGTTCTGCAGCATCAGCGCGGCCAGCGCCTGCGGCATCTTCTGGGGCTCGGAGCGCACATGGGCAGGGTCCGTCGGCCCGGGCAGGGTGCCGCTACTAGAGACCCTGCACACCAGTGTTGCCGCCAGTTAGAAAAGGCACATTCCGCCGCAAGATAGAAATGGCACAACGCCTTCGGCAGCGGGGGCTGCGTGGAGCCCTCCTCATAGCGCAGCGCTGCCCCCGCTGATGCCCCACACTCCC
>NZ_QQWY01000067.1:0-13638 GCF_003950455.1 Sphingomonas sp. ABOLE | reverse complement strand
GCGTCGGGGTGGGGGTCGGCACCGGCGTTTCGATGCCGAGCGGCGGCGCACCGCCGCCACCGCCGCCGCCCGTGCCGCTGGGCACAAGCGAGTTGCCGGTGAAGCTTGCCGGACCCGGCGCGGGAACGACGTCTGCAAACGGCGACAGCGAGTCGAAGCTCGAGGGGAGCCCGGCCAGGTCGATCGGCGGGGCATCCGCCGGCAGCGGCAGCGATGCCGGCACCGGTGCCTGATCGGCGGAGAGATCGAAGGCCTTGGGCGTCGCCACGCCATTCTTGGCCAGCGAGTCGGGCGTCAGCGCGTCGCGCGGGTTCTTGGCGACTCGGCTATATTTACGCTTGCCCTTCAGACTGTGTGCGCCAGCTTCGCGAACGCCCGGCGAGCGCGCGGACAGGACCGACAACGCCTTTGAGGCGTCTTGCACTGCAGCAGCAACCACCGGCACCGCGATCCCGGCGGAGGTCGCTGAAAGAAGCGAAATGGTTGCCGCAGAAGCGCTTAGCCTGCGAAGTGCCCGTGATCCGAAGCTTTGCTTGCCCTTTTTCAAGTTACTGCTCCCGCCCCCTGTTGCTCGCAACTGCGAAGAGCCCCCTTAACTCTTTTGCAACTACGGCAGATATTGACGACAATAAACGAAGTTGCAGCTAAATAGTTCCTTCGAGCCATGACGGCAACAGCTTAAGGGGTTGCCGTATCCCGACCTGTTCGCAACTGTATCAAAGCGGCCAGGATTGCACCAGCATAATTACGCATTCGTGCAGATATGGAGCTATTTGCCCAAGAGCTGATCGACCAAGCTATTGAGATTCCTGTAGTCGGATACACGCAACGGCAGAGGATCGCCAGCCTTCGCGTGCGGTGCGGCAGGTGCCAGCGCGCGTTCGAAGCCCAATTTGGCGGATTCGCGCATCCGCAGCGCAGCATGCGCCACCGGACGGATTTCGCCGGACAGGGCGATTTCGCCGAACACCACCGCATCGGCCGGAATCGGCCGCTCGGACAATGCAGAGACGAGCGCCGCCGCCACCGCCAGATCGGCGGCGGGATCTTGCACGCGGTAGCCGCCGGCGATGTTGAGATAGACTTCGCAGGCCGAGAAGCTCAGCCCGCAGCGCGCCTCCAGCACCGCCAGTACCATCGAGAGGCGCGGCGAATCCCAGCCGACCACCGATCGCCGCGGCGTCGCGCCCGAAGCCAGCCGCACGGTGAGCGCCTGTACTTCGACGAGCACGGGCCGCGTCCCCTCCAGCGCCGGGAAGACGACGGTGCCGGTGACGGTCTCGTCGCGCTGGGTGAGGAACAGCGAGGAGGGGTTGGCCACCTCCGCCAGCCCCTCGGTCTGCATCGAGAAGACGCCGATCTCGTCGGTGCCGCCGAACCGGTTCTTCACCGCGCGGAGAATGCGGTAGAGGTGGCTGCGCTCGCCCTCGAAGGCGAGCACCGTGTCGACCATATGCTCGAGCACGCGCGGACCCGCGATCGAGCCGTCCTTGGTGACGTGCCCCACCATCACCAGCGCGGTGCCGCGCTCCTTGGCGAAGCGGATCAGCTCCTGCGCGCTGGCGCGGACCTGGCTCACCGTGCCCGGCGCGCCTTCGATCAGGTCCGAATGCATCGTCTGGATCGAATCGATGATCAGCAGGTCGGGCGGGGTGGTCATGCTCAGCGTCGTCAGGATGTCGCGCACCGAGGTGGCGGCGGCGAGCTGCACCGGTGCCTGGCCGAGGCCCAGGCGCCGCGCGCGCAGCCGCACCTGGTCGGCGGCTTCCTCGCCCGAGACATAGGCGACCGAGAGCCCGCGGCTGGCGATCTTGGCGGCGGCCTGGAGCAGCAGCGTCGACTTGCCGATGCCGGGATCCCCC
The DNA here is from genome assembly GCF_003950455.1 of Sphingomonas sp. ABOLE. NCBI lineage: Bacteria > Pseudomonadati > Pseudomonadota > Alphaproteobacteria > Sphingomonadales > Sphingomonadaceae > Sphingomonas > Sphingomonas sp. ABOLE. Next base: position 11,776 of record NZ_QQWY01000067.1, on the reverse strand, counting down.
CCGATCAGCGTCGCCGATCCCTCGACAAAGCCGCCGCCAAGCGCGCGATCGAACTCGGCGATACCGCTCGGCATCCGCTCGGGCAGGGCGACCTCGGCGTCGAGCCCGGAGAGCAGGATCATCCGCCCGCCCGATTGCAGATGGTGCTTGGCCTGGAACGGCGTGGCGGGCCCGCCGGCTTCCTCGACCAGCGTGTTCCACTCCGCGCAATCGGCGCATTGCCCCGCCCATTTCGAGGTCACCGAGCCGCAGGCCTGGCACACATAGCGCTTCTGGAGTTTTGCCATGGGCATGCTGTAGCGCGACGGAAACGAAAAGGGAACGGGTGCCGCGGTGGGGGGGCTCCGCACGCCGCCTCTTTTCCCGGTGCGCCACACTGCTATGGAGCGCGCATGACCGGGCTCGACATCGTCACGCTTCTCATCATCGCAGGCGCCGCCATCCTCGGCTTCCTGCGCGGCTTCACCACCGAGGTGCTGGCGTTCCTCGCCTGGATCCTCGTGGTGGTGGCGGTGAAGTTCTTCCATGCCGGGCTCACGGCCATATTCGCGCCGATGATCGGCACCGAGGGCGGGGCGGCGGTGCTCGCCTTCGCGCTGCTCGCCGGGGGCAGCTATTTCGGCGGGCGGCTGATCGCCAACACGCTGGGCGGGCAGATGCGCAACTCGGTGCTGGGGCCGATCGACCGCGCACTCGGCGTCGGCTTCGGGGTTGCCAAGGGGCTGATCCTGGTCAGCATGGGCTTCCTGGTGCTGATGCTGGTGCTCGACACGTTCGAGGGCGGGCGCACGCACCGGCCGAAATGGATCACCAAGTCGGTCACCTACCCGCTGCTCGACACCACCAGCGCCGCGATCGGTGATTTCGTCGACCGGCGGCGGAAGGGCGAGCCTGTGTTCGGCGGCGACAATGCGAGCGTGGGTTCGGAGGACATGGGCGAGGTCCGGCCGCGGAAGCGCAAGGCGGATTGACCTGCTGCCCTCCCCTTGGAGGGGAGGATCGAGTCTGCCGAGGCGCGAGCCGCCGGCGCAACCCATACGAAAGGCGGGTAATTGGCGCTCGCAACTGCGGGAAGGCTACCCTAGATCAAAGGGCATGAACGCCCCGCTCTACAATATGGAAATCCTGCGCCTCGCCGCCGCGATCCCGCATCACGCACGACTGGAACGGCCCGGCGGCACGTCCGAGAAGCGCTCGCCGGTGTGCGGGAGCCGGGTGACGGTGGACATCGCCGTCGACGAAACGGGCAAGGTGGCAGAGGTCGGCATGCTGGTCCGTGCCTGCGCGCTGGGACAGGCATCGGCAGCGCTGATGGGCGAGGCCGTGGTCGGCCGCACCCCTGCCGACATTGCCGTAGCGCGCGACCAGCTCACCGACTGGCTTGCCGGCGAGCGCGAGGTGCCGCCCGAATGGCCGGGCATGGCATTGTTCGTCCCCGCGCTGCCGCATCGCGGCCGCCACGCCTCGATCCGCTTGGCCTTCGAGGCCGCGGCCGAGGCGGCGGCGCAGGCGGCGGAGGCACGGGTCTGATGGAGCATGCGTCCGACGGTTCGATTCTCGCCGACGCAGTGCCGATGCTCGGCTTTGCGCTGTTTTTCGTGCTGCTGTTCCGGCGGCTCGGACTTGGTGCGACGCTGGGCTTTCTCGTCGCCGGCGCGCTGGTCGGCCCGCACGTGCTGCGGCTGGTCGGCGATGCCGAGGGCAAGATGGGCATTGCCGAGCTCGGCATCGCGCTCCTCCTGTTCCTCGTCGGGCTCGAGCTGAGCCCGTCGCGGCTGTGGCGGATGCGGCGCGACATCTTCGGCCTCGGCTTCCTGCAGGTGGCCCTGTGCGGCATCGCGATCGCGGCGATCGTCTGGGCGGTGACGGGCTCGACGCTGGCCGCCGCGCTGGCGCTGGGACTGCCGATGGGGCTGTCCTCCACCGCGCAGGTGCTGCCGCTGCTGCAATCGGCAGGCCGCCTGCGCACCCCGTTCGGTGAGCGCGCCTTCGCGATCCTCCTGTTCCAGGACCTGTCGATCGTGCCGCTGATCACGATCGTCGCCGCGCTGTCGCGCAACCCGGCCGACCAGGGCGGCCCGCCGGGCTGGCTGCTCGGTCTCTACACCGTCGGCGCGATCGTCGGGCTGGTGGTGGCGGGGCGCTTCCTGCTCCGGCCGCTGTTCCGGTTGATCGGCAATCTCGACGAGCGCGAGATGTTCGTCTTCGCAGGGCTGCTGACGGTGATCGCCAGCGCCGCGGTGATGGAGGCGCTGGGGCTCTCCGCCGCGCTCGGCGCGTTCATCGCGGGCGTGATGCTCGCGGACTCGCCCTTCCGGCACGAGATCGAGGCCGATGTCGAGCCGTTCCGCGCGATCCTGCTCGGGCTGTTCTTCGTCGCGGTGGGGATGACGCTCGACCTCCACGCGATCGCCGAGCGGCCCTTGTTCGTCGCGGGTATGGCGCTGGCGCTGATCGCCGCCAAGGCGGCGCTGATCATGGGGCTGGCGCTGCTGTTCGGGATGAAGCCGCGCGGGGCGTTCGCGCTCGGCGTGCTGTTGTCCCAGGGCGGTGAGTTTGGCTTCGTGCTGTTCGCCCAGGCGCAGAAGGCGCTGCTGATCGAGCCTCAGGCGGCCAGCGTGTTCAGCGCGATCGTCACGCTCTCGATGGCGACCACGCCGTTCCTGATGATGGCCACCAGGCGGCTGCGTGCCGAACCGGTCAGGGCCGGGGCCACGCCCGATGGTCCGCGCCAGGAAGGCGCCAATGCGGTGGTCGTCGGCTATGGCCGCTTCGGCCAGACGGTGGCGCAGATGCTGATCGCGCAAGGGATTCCGGTGACGATCATCGACCGCGACGTCGAGATGATCGAGACCGCGGGCAGCTTCGGCATGAAGGTCTATTACGGCGACGGCACCCGCATCGACCTGCTCCGCCAGGCGGGAGCGGGGGAGGCCGAGCTGCTGATGTTCTGCCAGGACGGCGACGCGATGGACACCGAAGTGGTGGAGGGGGTGCACGCTGCCTTCCCCAACGCCAGCATCTTCGTGCGGGCCTATGATCGCCGCAGCGTGATGAAGCTCAACGGCGCGCCGCTGTCGGGCGTGGTGCGCGAGGTGCTGGAGAGCGCGATCGTGATGGCGCGGCGGGCGATGGACGCGGTGGGCGTCGACGGCGCCGAGATCGACCGGACCGAGGCCGAATACCGCCGGACCGACATCGCCCGGCTCAAGGCGCAGAAGGAAAGCGGCGACATCTACGCGGGGCGCGACGGCATGTTCAGCCAGGCGTCGGCCGCCACGGCGGCGGTGCAGGATCGTGGCGATGGTTGATCGGGGAATATTCGCATGAACTGGATCGCGATACTGGCGGCGCTTTCGGGCGCGATGGCGGTGGCGGCCGGGGCCTTCGGGGCGCATGGCGCGCAAGGGCAGGCGGTCGAGTGGCTCAAGACCGGCGGGCAGTATCAGCTCGTGCACGCGGTGGCGGCGCTCGTCGCGCTGCAGTTCGGCGCGCGGGGGCCGGCGGCTCTGTTCGTCGGCGGCGGGTTCGTGTTTGCGGGCACGCTCTACCTGATGGCGCTGGGCCTGCCGCGTTGGCTCGGGGCGGTGACGCCGATCGGCGGCGCGGCGCTGATCGTCGGATGGCTGTGGCTGGCCTGGGCGCTGGCATCCAAGGTAGCGAAATGAGCGAGGTGCAGGCGCCCTGGGACGCGGCGCAGGTCCGGCTTTGGCTCGAACGGCGGATCAAGGCCGCGCGCGCGGACCAGGACGTCGCCGACCGCTACGGCCGTGACCGCGAGGACGACTATGACAAGGCTGCCGCCGAGGAATGGGTGTGCGAGCAGCTTCGCCACAGCGACGCGGTCGAGGATCAGGCGCGGCTGGGCGAGGCGGTGAAGGCGCTGCTGGCGAAGGACGATTTCTACCGCGCGGGGGTGCGCAACGACCAGCGTTTCGAGCGCGAGGTGAAGGCCTATCTGCGCAAGCTCACCAAGATGACGAAGACCAACACCGGGTTCGGCAAGACGCTGCGCTATCAGTGATGGTTTTTAAGCCCCTCCCCTTCAGGGGAGGGGCTTGGATTTGAGTCACTTCCCCGTCCGCCGGCACCGCTCCGAACAGTACACAACGCTATCCCAGTCCCGCTCCCACTTCTTCCGCCAGGCGAAGGGGCGCTGGCAGACCGGGCAGGTCTTGCTGGGCAGGTCCCGCTTGGCGACGCCGCGCGGCATGCGATCAGTCCGCGCCGACGATCTTCGCCACGCCCGCCGCGACGGTGGGATGGTAGCGCGCCTTCGAGGCCTCGTAAAAGCGCCGCGCGATCGGCGTGCCCCAATCGCCCTGCGCCATCAGGTCCTTGTAGATCGGGTAGATCAGCAGGCCCCGGCCGACGCTGCTGACCAGCTTCTCGATGCTCGGCACCGCCGGATCATAGCGGTTGGCGATCGCCAGCTCGCCCCAGGCCGAGCGGACATAGGCGTTGTTCGATGCCGACAGCCCCAGCGTCTCGTCCAATTCCTTGAGCCGCGTCGGCGTCTGCTGGCGGTTCAGCCCGTTGAGGAAGCGCAGCCATTGCTGCGTCGCCCAGCCCTGCGGATGCACTGCCGAGACTGGCCCGCCGGCATTCACCGCCGCGAGCGCGGCATCGACCGCCTTGAGCGTCGCCGATTGCACGTGCACCGCATTGTTCGGCAGGCCGGCGGCATAGGCCCATTTGTCGAGCTGGAGATTGGCCTCGAGCCCGGCATCGCCCTTCACCAGATGGGCGCGCAGGTCCGCCAGGAAGCCGGCGGTGGTCTGCGGCTGGAAAGCATGGCGGTCGAAATAGCCGCGCAGATAGACGTCCCAGCGCGCGCGGCCGACGGTGCGCTCGATCGTGCGCAGGAAGGTCGATCCCTTGAAGTAATCGAGCTGCCCGAAGGTCGCGCCGGGATCGCCGTGCAGCCGGGTCGTCGGCGCCTCCATGCCGCCGGCATCGGCGATGTCACGTCGCAGCCCGTCCCATTCGAGATCGGCGTCGGTCGCGGCGCGCTCCTTGCCGTAGACCGCTTCCATGATGCGGTTCTCGAAATAGGTGGTGAAGCCCTCGTTGAGCCAGCTGTCCGACCAGGTCGCGTTGGTGACGAGGTTGCCCGACCAGCTATGCGCCAGCTCATGCGCCACCACGTCGACGTTCGACTTGTCGCCGGTGATGATGGTCGGCGTCAGGAAGGTAAGGGTGGGGTTCTCCATGCCGCCATAGGGGAAGCTCGGCGGCAGAACGAGCATGTCGTAGCGGCCCCAGCGATAGGGGCCGTAGAGCGCCTGCGCCGCGTCGATCATCTTCTCGACATCGGCGACTTCCTTCGCGGCGGCGGCAAGCATGCTCGGCTCGGTCCACACGCCGGCGCGTGGGCCGACGGGCTGGAAGGCGAGGTCGCCCACCGCAAAGGCGATCAGGTACGGCGGCACCGGCTTGTCCATCCGGAAGCGGAACTTGTGCCAGCCCTTGCCTGCCGGCACGCCCTTGGCGCCGTCGATCCGCTCGCCGCTCGCCACGGCGACGAGATCGGCGGGGACGGTGAGGGTGGCCGACCAGGTCTGGCGGATGCCGGGGCTGTCCTGGGTGGGGATCCAGCTGCGGTTGTTGATCGGCTGGCCCTGGCTGAACAGATAGGGCTTCTTCTTGCCGGCGGTGAGCGCGGGGGCGAGCCATTGCAGCGCCGAGGCGCCGGGCGCGGTCGCGTAGTGGACCACGATCTTGCGCGCGCCGTGCAACTGTACGGTGAGCGGCGCGCCGAGATCGGGCTTGGCCGTGCCGACCGCGAAGGGCAGCGGCTTGCCGGCGGCGTCGGTCACCTTGGTGATCACCAGCCCGTCGTCGTCGAGCACGATCTCGGTCGCGCCGGGCGCGGCGAGGATGTCGAGCGTGGCGGTACCGCTGAGCGTCTTGCGCGCGAAATCGGCGCGCAGATCGAGCGCGACATGGGTGACGCGCGCCACTTCCGGTCGCGCATAGGTCCACACGTCCTTCGCCTCGGGCGTGGTGAGGATCGGCGCGGGGGCGGTCTGCTGGGCGAGGGCGGGGGAGACGAGCATGGTCGAGGCGGCGAGGGCCAGGGCTAGGATGCGCATGCCACCGAGCTAGGCGCTGCCGCCGCGCAGGGCAAGCGGTTGCCACGGATCAATCACATGGCGCCGGACCCTCTGCGGACCCGTAACGTTGATGCGGGAGGTTAAAAGGGGATGCGCATGGAATGTCTGGTGGCGGAGCGGCCGGTGACGGCGGAGGACGAGGCGGCAGTGCTGCGCGACCTGATCGCCTACCTCAAGCAGCGGAAGTACCAGTTCATCACGCCGACGCCCGCCACCCATGCGCGCGTGCTCGCCCGGTCGGATCGGCAGCGGGCCGCCGACCTGCGCGACGTCTTCGGCTGGAGCCTGCCCTTCGTGCGCGATCTGCTCGATGCATCGCTGCTGGAGGCGCTGGAGGCGGCCGGGCTGATCGAGGCAGCCGCCGGGGACCAGCTGCGCAGCAAGGTCCGCGTGTCGACGCTGGGACGCGACCTGCTGGTCCATTCCGCCTATCCCACCGACGACACCGACGCGGTGTTCTTCGGCCCCGACAGCTACCGCTTCGCGCGCTTCATCGCCGACGAACTCCGCCGCTGTCCGGAGCGCGAGGGTTCTACGCTGGTCGATATCGGCACCGGGGCCGGGGCAGGGGCGATCGCCGCCGCGCATCGCTGTCCTCGAGTCGACATCGTGATGACCGACATCAACCCCGCTGCGCTGCGGCTGGCGCGGGTGAATGCGCAGGCGGCGGGCGTCGCGGCGCGCTTCGTGCAGGGGGATGATCTGTCGGGGATCGCCGGCGAACTCGACCTCGTCTTGGCCAATCCGCCCTACATCATCGACCCCGTCGGCCGTGCCTATCGCGATGGCGGCGCGCTGCACGGCGCCGGGGTGGCGCTGGCGATGGCGTGCGAGGCGGTGCCGCGGCTGGCGGCAGGCGGACGGTTCCTGCTCTACACCGGCAGCGCGATCGTCCGCGGGGCAGATGCGCTACACGATCGGCTGGTGCAGATCGCCGCGGCGGAAGGCTGCCGGCTGCGCTACGAGGAGATCGACCCGGACGTGTTCGGCGAGGAGCTGGAAACCGCGGCGTACGCCGATGTCGATCGCATCGCGCTGGTGACCGCGGTGATCGAGCGGCCGAACACTTGTTAAGCCCCTCCCCTTCAGGGGAGGGGTTGGGGTGGGGCGGTGTCTCACCGAGAGCAACGGAGGTTCTGGAATCCCTCCACCCCCAAACCCCTCCTCCCAGGAGGAGGGGCTTAAGATCGTTTCACCGAACTCCGTCCAAAAACGCTGCGACCTTGGCCAGGTCCACGGTCTTGTCCAGGTACGTCTGCCCGATGCCGCGGGCGAGCAGGAAGGGCAGGGTGCTGCCTTCCATCTTCTTGTCGTGGAGCATGTGGCCGACCAGCGTCGCGCCGTCCGCCGTCACGCCGGCCGCCGTCAGCCCGTCCGGCAGCCCCACCGACCGCAGATGCGCGGCCACCCGCGCGGCATCCTCGGCCGGGCACAGTCCCTGTTCGGCCGAGAAGGCGAAGGCCAGGGCCATCCCCGCGGCCACCGCCTCGCCGTGGAGCAGCTTGTCGGAGAAGCCCGTCTCGGCCTCCAGCGCATGGCCGAAGGTGTGGCCCAGGTTGAGCAGCGCCCGCGTGCCGGTCGTCTCGCGCTCGTCCGCCGCGACGATCCGCGCCTTGGCCGCCACCGAATGGCCGATCGCATGCGCCCGCGCCGCCGGATCGCCCGCGAACAGCGCGGCGGCATTGTCCTCGCACCACGCGAAGAAGCCAGCATCGTCGATCAGCCCGTATTTCGCGACTTCGGCATAGCCCGCGCGCAGCTCGCGCTGGGGCAGGCTGTCCAGCACCTGCGGGTCGATCAGCACCACCGAAGGCTGGTGGAACGCGCCGACCAGGTTCTTGCCCGCGCGCGAATTGATCGCGGTCTTGCCGCCCACCGAGCTGTCGACCTGCGCGAGCAGCGTGGTGGGGATCTGGACGAAATTGCAGCCGCGCTTGAGGATGCTCGTCGCGAAGCCGACCAGGTCGCCGATCACGCCGCCGCCCAGCGCGATCACCTGGTCGCTGCGGACGACGCCCTGTTCGAGCAGCCAGTCGGTTACCGACTCGAGTTGCGCCCAGCTCTTGGTGCTCTCGCCCGCCGGCAGCGTCAGCACCGGCGCGGTCACGCCCGCCGCGGCGAGGCTGGACACCAGCGTGTCGCAGTGCGCCGACAGGTTGGTGTCGGTGATGATCGGCATCGCGCGACCACGCGACAGCGGAGCGAGCACTTCCCCCGCACGCGTGAGCAAGCCGGGTTCGATGCGCACGTCATAGCTGCGTGCGCCCAGGGCGACGGGGATGGTGGTCACTTGCGCAGGGCCTTCAGGATCGCTTCGACGGTGGTTTCGTGCGGTGCGGCTACGCTGGAGACGCGGATCTGCGCAAGCGCGTAAAACGGGTTTCGCACCTTGGCGAGCTCGGTAAGCGTCGCCAGCGGGTCCTTGCCGCGGAGCAGCGGGCGGGTATCGCGCCGCCGCACGCGATCGGCGAGCACCGAAGGCTCGGCATCCAGCCAGATCGCAATCGCCTGGTCGAGGATCAGCGCCCGCGTCTCGTCGTTGATGAACGCGCCGCCGCCGGTGGCGATCACCTTGGGCGTGCCGTCGACCAGTCGGGCGATCACCCGCCGTTCACCGTCGCGGAAATGCGGTTCGCCGAATTTGGCGAAGATGTCGGAGACCGACATGCCCGCCGCCGATTCGATTTCCGCATCGGCATCGACGAAGGGAAGCCGCAGGCGCTGGGCGAGGCGGCGCCCTACCGTGGTTTTGCCGGCACCCATCAGCCCCACCAATACGATCGGCTTGCCGGTCCAGCTGTTCAATTGCGCATGCGTTTGTAACATCGTGCGAAGGGCTATACAGCGAGGGACCGTCTCGGGCAAAAGGCCCGTACCGCTCAAGGAATGGACTGTTTTTCATGCCGCGTATGCTTGTCGTGTTGCTCGTGATTTTGGTGGTTCTGGTAGGCGGCATGTTCGCGCTGGCCGGCCGCAACACCGTCAAGGAGCCGGTGCGCATGGAGAAGGCGGTCGCGCTTGAAAACCTCGCCAACTAGGGCGTCGCGGCTCGCGATCGCGGCGGCCCTGCTCGCGGCGATCGGGGTTCCGGCGTTCAGCCAGCAGCAGAAAGCGCCCGAATCGCTGTTGCCGCCCGGCTTCGACCAGCCGGCGCCGCGGCCGCAGCCTTCGCCGCGCCCGAGCCCGAGCCCGGCCCCGAGCCCGTCCTCCAGCGCCGCGCCGGTTACAGCGCCGTCGCCGAGCGGTGACGTGGCGCCCGTCGGCGGCGACATGGGGCCCGACGCCTTCGACGTCGAGGAGAGCAACGCCAGCGTGGCGGTCGCGCCGGCGATCGATCTCTCGCAATATGACCTGCCCAAGGGGGTGCGTCGGCCGCTCGACCGCATCGGCATCCTGGCGGCAGGCAATGCGCCGTTTCCGGCCGATGCGTTCGGCGACGTGGCGGGTGCCACCCAGGTGACGCTGATGCGCCGGCTCGACGCGCCGGTCGCCTCGCGCTGGGTGTCGATCGCGCTGCGCCGCGCGCTGATGTCGCCGCTCGATACCCCGAGCGGGATCGACGGCGCCGATTATGCCGCCGAGCGCGCCTGGCTTCTCCTCCGCATGGGCGAGGCGACGGCGGCGCGCGGCCTCGTCAGCTATGTCGATATCGACGACTATACCAATGCGCTTGACCGCGTCGCGATGCAGGTCGCGCTGGCGACCGGGGATCCGGCGGCGGTGTGCCCGATCGTCGACGATGCGGCGTCGAACATTCCCGATCGCGGCTGGGCGCTGGCGCAGGCGATCTGCGCGGGGCTCGCCGGCAAGCCGAGCGAGGCCGACCAGCGGCTCGATGCCGCAAGCAAGGGCAAGCCGCGCAACGACCTCGATACGCTGCTCGCCACCAAGGTGGTGGGCATGGGCATCGATTCGCGCCGCGCGGTGACGATCGACTGGGTCGGCGTGCCGGCGCTCTCGGCCTGGCGCTTCGGCATGGCAACCGCGGCCGGGGTGGACATCCCCGACAATCTGTTCGCCACGGTGGGGCCGGAGTTCCGCTACTGGCAGGCGCTGTCGCCCGCGGTGGCGCCGGTCAACCGCGCCGGCGCGGCCGAGCTGGCGGCGGCGGCGGGGGTGCTCTCCAATGCGGCGCTGGTCGATCTCTATGCCGAGCTCGACCAGGCGAGCGACGTTCCCGATCCGCTGCAGAAGACGGTGCGCGACCTGCGCGGCGCCTATACCGGCTCGGCCGCCGAGCGGGTGCAGGCGATGAAGAGCCTGTGGGATGCCGCCGAAAGCCCGCGGCTGCGCTATGCCCGGCTGGTGCTCACCGCCAAGGCGGCCGCCTGGATCCCGGCGAACAAAAACGCGGCCGAGCCCGACCGGCTGATCGCGGCGATGCTCTCCGCCGGCTATGATTCGGCAGCGCTGCAGTGGCGCGGCGTGGTCGCGCCGGGCAGCGAGGGCTGGGCACTGCTCGCACTCGCCGATGCGGGCGGGCCGATCGGCTATAGCGATTTTGAGCGATATGCAGGGGCCGCCAGCCCACGCAAGGCGGCGATGCTGCTCGCCGGGCTTGCGGGTCTCGGGCGACTTTCCTCGACCGACGCGCAGCGCGGGGCCGAGGCGACCAAGGTCGCCATCGGCGGCGTCAACGCCTGGACTCAGGCGATCGACCGCGCGGGCGCGGCCAACCAGCCCGGCATGGTCGCGCTTCTCGCCGGGGTCGGCATGCAGTCGCCGCGCTGGGACCAGGTGACGCCCGAGGCGCTCTACCACATCGTCGCGGCGATGCGCGCGGCGGGGATGGCCAATTATGCCCGGATGGTCGCCGTGGAGGCGGTCACCCGCGCCGAATGAGCGCCGATCGCGACCTGATCGAGCGCTTCCTCGAAATGCTGCGCGCGGAGACGGGCGCGGCGGCGAACACCATCGCGGCCTATGGCACCGATCTCCGCCTCGCCTCCGAGGCACTGGGCGGTGACTTGGCGGGTGCAGGCCGCGCCGAGATCGAGCGGCTCGCCGGCGGCTGGGGGGAACTCGCGCGCGCCACGGTGGCGCGCAAATCCTCGGCATTGCGCCGCTTCTTCGCCTTCCTGGCGGAGGAGGGGCATCGTGCCGACGATCCCGGCGCCGCCCTCCCGCGCCCCGGTGCCGCGCGGCGGCTGCCCAAGATCCTCAGCACCGGCGATGTCGACGCGATGTTCGCGGCGATCGCCGAGCGTCAGGCGCGGGTGCCGCCCGATCCGCTCGACCTGCGGCTCGCTGCGCTGATCGAGCTGCTCTACGGCTCGGGGCTGCGCGCGACCGAGCTCGTCTCGCTTCCCCGGAATGCCATCCATCCCGATCGTCCCTTCCTGATCCTCAAGGGCAAGGGCGGGCGCGAGCGGCTGGTGCCGATCTCCGATCGCGCGCGGGCTGCGGTCGCCTTGTGGCGGGGGCAGGTGCCGCCGGACAGCCCCTGGCTCTTCCCCTCGGGCAAGAAGCACCTGACGCGCGTGCGGCTCTACCAGATCGTCCGGGCGCTGGCGGCGATGGCAGGCATCCCGCCCGAGCGCGCGAGCCCCCACGTCCTCCGCCACGCCTTCGCGACGCATCTGCTCGAGGGCGGGGCGGACCTGCGCGCATTGCAGGCGATGCTCGGCCATGCCGATATCGCGACGACCGAGATCTACACC